>NZ_FR893478.1:31132-93480 GCF_000435435.1 Alistipes sp. CAG:29
GGCTCCCCTCGCCTACGGGGAAGACCTGCCCGTCGACCTGGAACTCCCCGTCTCCGCCGAGGATGATGTAAAGTTCTTCGTGGGTCTTGTGGGTGTGGAGGAACCCGACGCTGCCGCCCGGTGCGAACTGCTGGAACGACATCTCGGCCCCGGTGGCCTGCAGATCGCCGCCTACGAATACTTTTCCCGGGATCTCCACGCCCGGTGCCAGCGGCAGCGCGTACTGGTTCAACTCTTCGGTTTTTCCGACCGTCACGGCTGCGAAATTCGCGCCTGAGGCTACTTTTTCTACCTTTTTCATTTTTTACGGATTATTAAAGCGTTTATGAATCGTGTTGCCTGTATTGCCGTTGCGAAGGTAAGGAGAATGCAGCGTTCGTGCAAGACGGTACGCTGGCGTATGTTGCTAACATTTAGGTAACTGATGTTGTATGTCAGGCAGAAATCCGGGTGAAAAAAAAGATTTTTTTGCAGGCAGCATGTGCGCGGCGACACGCGCGGCCGTGATACGGGGCGTTTTGCCCTCCCGCGCAAAGCCTGCCGGGCAGGGACTCGGCGTGTGCTGGCCGGCTGCGGGAATAGCGGCCGGACAGGCGGTTTTACTGGGCTGGGTGGGAGCTTGTTGGGCGCCGGGAGGTTGGGGAACGGTATCTGCCGGGCGGTTTGCGGCCGGGGCAGGTAAGAGTGCCGGGGTTTCGGGTTTTTAAATTTTTTTGTAAATTGGGGAATGTTAATTTATTAACACCAAAAATCCTTCCTATTTTATAAATAATCCTTAACTTTGCAAAGTTGTAATTTGCCTACTAAAATTACTGATAGATGAAAATAGCCCTTGCCCAGTTGAACTATACGATCGGGGATATCGACGGCAATACCTCGAAAATCATCGATTCGATCAACAAAGCGAAAGCGCAGCGTGCCGACCTGGTTATCTTTGCCGAACAGGCCGTGAGCGGAACCCCGGCTTTCGACCTGTTGCGTAAAACGACCTTCCTCGAACTGTGCGAGGATGCGCTGGTCGAAATCGCGTCGTGCTGCGACGGTATCGCGGCCATCGTGGGACTCCCGATCCTGACGCGCGAAGGTACCATCAGCGCCGCGGCGCTGATCCAGGATCGCAAAGTGCTGCGCTACGTGGGTAAGAAATATATCACCGCACGCCGCGAAATGGGCTTCCTCGTCCCTTCGAAGGGATTCGAGTACGCGACGATCAAGGGCCACAAGTGCGCCATCGTCGTGGGCGACGACCTGAGCCGCGAGCATGACTTCGACAAGTCGGTCGAGACCGTCATCTCGATAAACGCCCGCAAATACGGCCGGGGGACGATGACCTACCGTTACGAGATGATGCGCCACCTGTCGTTCGTCGAGGGTAAGAACCTTGTGCTGGTGAACCAGGTAGGCGGTTCGACGGACATCGTTTACGACGGTACGTCGGGGGCGTTCAACAACCGCGGGGAGCTGGTGCTGATGATGAAGCACTTCGAGGAGGATTTCCAGATTTTCGACACCAAGGCGGCCGGCGAGCCGGTCTCGATCCCCTCGACCTACAACGACCGTACGCGGATGGTCTACCAGGCGGCCCGGTGCGGCCTGCGCGACTTTTTCGTGAAGAACGGCTATAAAAAGGCCTGCATCGGCCTTTCGGGCGGCATCGACTCGGCCGTGGTGGCCTGCCTGGCCGCCGATGCGCTGGGACGCGAAAATATCCGGGCTTTGCTCCTGCCCTCGCAGTTCTCTTCCGACCATTCGGTCGAAGATGCGAAGAAGCTGGCCGAGAACCTCGGCATCGAGTACAACGTAATTCCCATCACGGAAATATACACCAGCGTGGTGAACACCCTCAAGCCGGTCATCGGCGGCCGGGAGTTCGACGCCACGGAAGAGAATATCCAGACCCGTATCCGCACGGTGCTGTTGATGGCCGTGCAGAACAAGGCGGATTACATCCTGCTCAACTCGTCGAACAAGAGCGAAAATGCGCTGGGGCTCTGTACGCTCTACGGCGATACGGCGGGCGCTTTCAGCCCTACGGGCGACCTCTACAAGAGCGAGATGTACGATCTGGCGCGCTATATCAACCGTACGCAGGGCGACCCGATCCCGGGCAATATCCTCGACAAGGAACCCTCGTCGGAGTTGCACCCGGGGCAGAAGGACAGCGACATCCTGCCGCCGTACGAGGTGGTGGACGCGATCCTTTACCGCATGATCGAGGAGGGGCAGCACCGTGAGGAGATCGTCAATGCGGGATTCGATTCCGAGGTCGTGGAGAAGATCCACGCCATGATCATGCGCAACGAGAAGAAGCGCTACCAGTTCCCGCCCGTACTGCGCCTGTCGATGTGCTCGTTCGGGCACGAGCGCCTTATGCCGCTTACCAACAAATACGGCGATTGAGGGCGGTGGCTTCACGGATTGAACATAGCGGCGTGGTGGAACGCACGGAACGCGACACGGTCTATGTGAGGATCACCTCCCACAGTGCCTGCGGTAGCTGCAAGGCCCGCGAAGCGTGCGGCCTGGCCGAAGCGCAGGACAAGATCGTGGTCGTGAAGAGTCCCGACGCGGCGCAGTTCGCCGTCGGGGAACAGGTTATGGTCGGCGTCCGTCGTAGTGCGGGCGCTGTCGCTGTTATACTGGCCTATGTCGGGGCGCTGGCCGTGCTGCTGGCCGTGCTGGTCGCCGCCGTTGCGGTGCTCGGCTGGAGCGAAGGCCGCGGCGCGCTGGCCGCACTGGGAGCCGTGGGTGTCTATTACTGCGTATTATGGCTCTTCAGGCATAAAATCGAACACACAATTCATTTCTCAATAACCAAAAACTACTGATGGAAGTATTATTTTACACAATCCTGACGCTTTGTGCGCTGGGAGTGCTTTCCGCGGTGATCCTTTACTTCGTGGCCCAAAAATTCAGGGTCGAGGAAGATCCCCGGATCGACGAGGTGGAGAAGATGCTGCCGGGTGCCAACTGCGGCGGCTGCGGCTTCGCCGGGTGCCGCGGCATGGCCGACGCGCTTGTGAAACAGGACGACATCTCGGCGCTCTTCTGCCCCGTGGGCGGCGGCGACTGCATGAAGGCCGTTGCGGCCTACCTCGGCAAGTCGGCACCGGAAAAGGAGCCGCAGGTGGCCACCGTGCGCTGCGGCGGCACCTGCGACAAGCGCCCCCGCACCAACGAGTACAACGGTGCCAGGTCGTGCGCCGTGGCGTCGTCGCTCTATGTGGGCGAGACGGGTTGCGCATTCGGCTGCCTCGGGTTCGGGGACTGCGTCGTCTCGTGTGCGTTCGATGCGATCCGCATGAATCCCGCGACGGGGCTTCCCGAAGTCGACCCCGACAAATGTACGGCCTGCGGGGCCTGCGTGAAGGCGTGTCCCAAAATGATTATCGAACTGCGCAAGAAGTGGCCGAAGAACCGGGCGGTGTACGTGTCGTGCGTGTCGAAGGACAAGGGCGCCGTGGTGATGAAGGCCTGCAAGGCGGGTTGTATCGGATGCGGCAAATGCCAGAAGGTCTGCGCGTTCGGTGCCATCACCATTGAAAACAACCTCGCTTATATCGACCCGCAGAAGTGCAAGCTCTGCCGTAAGTGCGTGAACGAGTGCCCGACGGGTGCCATCGTGCTGGCGGGCATGGATCCGCTGCCCAAGGCACCGAAGGCACCGGCTGCCCCGAAAGCCGCACCTGCTGCTGCTAAGGAGGCTTCTGCCGGAGTTCCGACAGCGCCCGATGCCGGGGCTACCCCGGCTGTGCCGGCTGCCGAAACTCCGAAAGCCGAATAAGTACCGTCAAATCAGAGAAACACAAGATATGAAGACATTTCCAATAGGCGGAGTCCATCCGTCGGAAAATAAACTGAGCGGCGCCAAACCGATCGAGGTGCTTCCGCTGCCCGACGTGGTGACGATCCCGCTCGCACAGCACATCGGCGCCCCCGCCGTGGCCAAGGTCGCCAAGGGCGACAAGGTCGTGACGGGGCAGCTCATCGCCGAGGCGGGCAGCTTTATGTCGGCCAACATTCACGCCCCGGTTTCGGGGACGGTAACGGCCGTGGACATGGTGTCCAACGGGCAGGGGCTGCGCCAGATGATGATTACGATCAAGCGCGAGGGCGACGACTGGGCCGAGGGGATCGACCGCTCGGAGACGCTCGTCCGCGAGTGTACGCTCTCGGCACAGGAGATCGTCGCCCGGATCAAGGACGCCGGCATCGTCGGCATGGGCGGCGCGACGTTCCCTACGCACGTGAAACTCTCGATTCCTCCCGGGAAAAAGGCTGAATCGCTGATTATCAACGGTGTAGAGTGCGAGCCTTACCTTACGTCCGACCACCGTACGATGCTGGAGCACGGCGAGGAGCTGCTCGTGGGCGTGACGATCCTGATGAAGGCCATCGCCGTGGAGAAAGCCTATATCGGGATCGAGAACAACAAACCCGACGCTATCGCACACCTGCGCCGTCTGGCCCAAGGGTATAAGGGTATCGAGGTGGTGCCCCTCAAGGTGAAATACCCGCAGGGCGGTGAGAAACAGCTGATCGCGGCCATTACGGGGCGCGAGGTGCCGCCCCCGCCCGCACTCCCGATCGACGTGGGCGCCGTGGTGTGCAATGCCTCGACGACCTATGCGGTCTACCAGGCCGTGCAGAAGCACAAGCCGTTGATCGAGCGCGTGGTGACGATCACGGGCAAAGGCGTCCGGGAGCCGAAGAACCTGCTGACCCGCATGGGTACGCCCGTCGAGGCGCTGATCGAGGCGGCCGGAGGGCTTCCCGCCGATGCGGGCAAGGTCATCAACGGCGGCCCGATGATGGGGCGCGCGATGGTCAACCTCGCCTCGCCCGTGACGAAGGGGTGCTCGGGCATCACCGTCATGAGCGGCCGCGACGCCCAGCGCCGCGAGGCCTCGCAGTGCATCAAGTGCGCCAAGTGCGTGGCTGCCTGCCCGATGGGGCTCGAACCCTATTACCTCTCGAAGATGACCCAGAAGAAAGGCTGGGAGGAAGTCGAGGCGCAGATGATCACTTCGTGCATCGAGTGCGGCTGCTGCCAGGCCTCGTGCCCCGCCTACCTGCCGCTGCTGGACTGGGTGCGCCTGGGGAAACAGACTGTCATGGGCATTATCCGCGCACGTGCCGCGGCACCGAAAAAGTAAATGGAAAAACAGAAAGATATTATGGCAAACAAACTTGTTGTTGCTCCCGCACCGCACGTGCAGACTTCGCAGTCGACGGCCAGGATCATGCGCGACGTCGTGATCGCGCTGATGCCTGCGCTGGTCGTCTCGGCGGTGGTGTTCGGGGTGGACGTGCTGCGTGTCACGGCGCTCTGCGTGGCGTGCTGCGTGTTGTTCGAGTACCTCATCCAGCGGTTCCTCGTCGGCGGCTCGCTGACAATCGGGAACTGGTCGGCCGTGGTGACGGGCGTGCTGCTGGCTTTCAACCTGCCAGCCTCGATTCCCTGGTGGATCGTCGTGATCGGCGCATTCGTCGCCATCGCCATCGCCAAGATGACCTTCGGCGGGCTGGGCAAAAATCCGTTCAACCCCGCGCTGGTGGGGCGTGTGTTCCTGCTGCTCGCCTACCCGGTGCAGATGACTTCGTTCCCGATGCCGGCGAACGGAGCTTTCGACGCACTTTCGGGCGCTACGCCGCTGGCGGCCGTGAAACACGGCGCCGCCCCCGACGTGCTCGGTGTGCAGGAACTGCTGCTGGGCAATATGCCCGGCTCGCTGGGCGAGGTGGCGGCATTGGCCCTGATCTGCGGCTTCGTATACCTGCTCTGGCGCCGCGTCATCACGTGGCAGATTCCCGTGTCGGTGCTCGGTACGATGGCCGTATTCGCGTTTGTCGTGGCCCTCGCTTCGGGCAGTACCGGGGCGGTGCTGTGGCAGCTCCCGCTGTTCCATGTACTGGCCGGCGGAGCCCTGCTGGGCGCGATATTCATGGCGACGGATTATTCGACCTCGCCGATGACCGTCAGAGGGGGTGTGATCTTCGGCATCGGTATCGGCGCCATCACGATGTGCATCCGCCTGTGGGGCGCCTATCCCGAGGGTATGTCGTTCGCGATACTGATCATGAACGCCTGTGTGCCCCTGATCAACAAATATGTCAAACCCAAGCGCTTCGGCGTTAAATAGGAGGTGACGCAGTATGAAAAGTACACTTGTGAATATGACGGCCGTACTGTTCGGCATCACGCTCGTGGCTTCGGCCGGCGTGGGCGCCGTGAACATGATTACGGCCGAACCGATCGCCCAGGCCGAGCAGGCGGCGAAGGTCGAGGCGCTGAAGGTCGTGCTTCCGCCGTTCGACCAGACCGCACCCGAAGCGCTGACGATCGACGATATGCCGATCACGGTCTACACCGCAACCAAGGGAGGACAGGTCGCGGGTTACGCCGTGGAGTCGATGACCAAGAACGGTTTCGGCGGCGCGATCAGCATGATGGTGGGCTTCACGCCCGACGGTGAAGTGGTCAACGTCAACGTGCTCAGGCAGGCTGAGACCCCGGGGCTCGGGACGAAGATGGCCGACAAGGAAAATGTGCTGCTGGGGAGCATCCAGGGCAAGAAACTCGAAACGATGAAGCTCGTGGACGGCAAGCTGGCCGTGAAGAAGGACGGCGGCGACGTCGATGCACTGACGGCCGCGACCATATCCTCGCGCGCCTATGTCGATGCGATCAACCGCGCCTGGATGGCTTACAAGAGCGTAGCGACGGGTACGGCGCCGACAGACGTATCGTCGGGAGCGACTTCTGCGGCCGGAGATTCGGCAGAGGAACAAACCAACGGGCCGGCGGCTCAGGAAGGAGGGCAAAATGAATAAACTGAACATCATTCTGAGCGGCATCGTCAGGAACAACCCGACGTTCGTGCTGGTGCTGGGCATGTGTCCCACGCTGGGTACGACGACCTCGGCCGAAAACGGCATGGGCATGGGGCTGGCGACGATGGCCGTGCTGATCATGTCGAACCTGGTGATCTCGCTCATCAAGAACATCATTCCGGACAAGGTGCGCATCCCGGCGTTCATCGTCGTGATCGCCTCGTTCGTGACCGTGGTCGAAATGCTGATGAAAGCCTACACGCCGCCCCTGTACGAGGCACTGGGCGTCTTCATCCCGCTGATCGTGGTGAACTGCATTATTCTGGGGCGTGCCGAGGCTTTCGCCTCGAAGAATACGCCGCTGGATTCGGTGCTCGACGGTGTCGGGATCGGTTTGGGCTTTACGCTTTCCCTGACGGCCGTAGGTGCCGTGCGCGAGATCCTGGGCAGCGGCGCGATCTTCGGCATCAGCCTCGGAACGGCCGATTACATGCCGCTGATCTTCGTCCTCGCACCGGGGGCATTCCTGGTGCTGGGGTACCTCATGGTATTGTTTAATAAATTAGCCAAGAAATAGTTATGGAGCTTTCATATTTCGCAATCATCATCGGCGCCATCTTCGTCAACAACGTCGTGCTGGCGCAGTTCCTCGGCATCTGCCCGTTCCTGGGCGTGTCGTCGAAGGTCGAGACCTCGATGGGTATGGGCGCTGCCGTAACGTTCGTCATGGCAATCGCCGCCGTGGTGGCCTGGCTGATCCAGGCTTATGTGCTTGTGCCGCTGGACATCGTCTACATGCAGACGATCGTTTTCATTCTCGTGATCGCCGCGTTGGTGCAGATGGTCGAGATCATGCTCAAGAAACTTTCGCCTTCGTTATATCAGGCACTGGGCATCTTCCTGCCCCTGATCACGACCAACTGCGCCGTGCTGGGCGTGGCGATCCTGATGATCCAGAAAGAGTTCAACCTTTTGCAGAGCGTCACCTACTCGGTGGCTACGGCGCTGGGATTCGCCCTGGCGCTGGTGCTTTTCGCCGGTATCCGCGAGAGGCTCGAATTCGAGGACGTGCCCAAGGCTTTCAGGGGCGTGCCTATCGCGCTGATCACGGCCGGCATCCTCGCCATGGCCTTCATGGGATTCTCGGGGCTGGTATAACGACGTCCCGCAATGCGAAACAGCCACCTTCGGAAATGAGGGTGGCTGTTTTTGTGGAACGGAGGGGGATTGTGGTTACCGGTATATCCGAACCCGGGCGGCGCCGATCACGCCTTCCTGGTCGATGCCGAAGGCGAAGCCGTAGCGGTTGCCGTTTTCAGGCTTGCGGATGAAGACCGGGACGTAATCGGATTCACGGGGCCGTCCGTCGATTGGCAATGGTGTTCGAAGATCCCACGGTTGCAGGGTAAATCCGTTTTCGGCCCGGAAGGTTTGTCGAGGCCGCGAATTTTTACCGGATTTTCTTCCGGATGGATAAAAGTAAGGCGGTCAACTTCGTCGGAGGTCGAAAATTTACCGGAAAGCCTCTCTTGTGTGCCTTTCGCGGGGGTAAATCGGGTGTCCGGCGTTGCGGATGAGGAAAAAATGTGTAATTTAGAATTCCGAAAACTACCGTTCATGCGTCCGAATCTGATACTTTCCCGCCTTTTTGCAGCTGTGTCGGCCATGCTTGCCATGGTGGGGTACGTGTCTGCCGAACCCTATTCCAAAATCCGGTTCGAGCCGATCCCTTCCGACATCCTGCCGTCGAGCGAAGTGCGCAAGCTCTATCAGGATTCCGACGGGTATATCTGGATTCCGACCTATAACGGCCTGGCACGGTATGACGGGTACGGAGTGGTCACTTACGGTATGCACGACGTTTCGGGCGTGGCGTTCAATTCGTTCGTGAATGTCGTGGCCGAAGACCGCGACAAGGTGATCTGGATCGGGACGGAACGCGGGTTGTTCCGGCTCGACAAGAAGACGGGCACGATCTCGGCGACGGGCTGCGAAGCGGTCGACGATTGCAACATTTCGGTCATTATCTGCGATACGGGTAACGGGATATGGGTCGGAAGCGACAAAGGCCTGTTCCGGAAAAATGCCTCGGAACATTATTTCCGTCCGGTTACGATGCGCAATGCCGACGGGAAGCTCGTCACGGACATCACTTCGGTCGTCAAGGATGCCAATTGCAGCCTGTGGGTCGCCTCCTACGGCAGCGGATTGCTGCGCTACGATCTGCGCGAAGAGCGTACCTACACGTATGACGACGAGATCCTGCGGCATGCGCATGTCGTCTTCTGCGATGCGGGCGGGAATGTCTGGGTGGGCACCTGGGGCGCGGGCCTGATCCGCCTGATAAACCCCTATGCTCCCGGGCGGATGCAATATGCCCGTTACATGCACCGTGAAGACGACGATACGGCGCTGCTCGACGACATTGTCTATGCCATCGAAGAGGATATTACGCAGAACACGCTGTGGGTGGGAACCCGCAGCGGACTGAGTATCCTGCATGACCCGGATCACCGGCCCTCGTTCCAGAATTTCAAACCCGGCGAGGATGTGGGCGACCTGCCATACAACGAGGTCAATTCGATTATGCGGGCCCGGGACAACCTCATGTGGATCGGGATGCTGGGCGGCGGCGTCTGCAAGATACAGACCGCAGGCATGAAATTCGAATTCAACCGGCTCGATCCGGTGCGTGCCCGCTTCAACACCAGTTCCGTACGGAGTATGTATTACATCGGCGAGGGCGAATATTGGCTCGGGCTGCTCGATTTCGGGCTGATCAGGTATAATACCCGCAGCGGCCGTATCGTCAGCTACCGGGAGCATCCCGACCTGTGTGTGCTGCCTTATACTTCGACCGTCAATGCCATAATCAGGAGGAACGCCACTTCGGAACTGTGCTTTGCGACGTGGAGTTCGGGTGTATGGTGCTACGACGAGAAACGCCATCGCGTGCGCCAGATCAACCGGAATACGCTGCCGCTGTTTGCCGACGACTGCGTGCTCGCGCTGCGGGAGGATCCGGACGGGAATTTGTGGATCGGTTCGAGGTCGGGAATTTATATCGAATCGGCGTCCGGGCAGCTCTCGACGCTCGACATGTGGCTGGGGCGGAAGACGCCCTTCGCATCGACGCGCATATTCGATATCTGCTGCGTCGGCGGCGGGGTCGTATGGATTGCGACCAACGGAGACGGGATCATCCGTGTCGATACGAAAAGACGTGACTGGATCCAGTATCGACGCGGGGCGGGGATGACGGCCGATAACGTCTATTGCCTCGGTACGGACGATGCGGGTAACCTCTGGGCGGGGACGATTGCCGACGGACTGGCGGTATATTCGCCCTCGGAGGATCGTTTCAAGGCGGTCACGGCATTTCCCAACATCGAGAAAAAGGGGATCACCAACATTGCTAGGGATGAGAACGGCCGCATGTGGATTACGACCAACGATGCCGTGTTCTCGTTCTCGCCCGACGAAAACGGTACTCCCGAGCATATCAACACCTATATTATTACGGCAGACCTGCAATCGTTCTTCTTCAACCGCAATGCATCGGCACGTGTCGAATACGGACGCATGGCGTTCGGCGGTTCGAACGGACTGCGCATCTTTACGGGCAACCGCATCCAGCCCCACCAGTCGAAACTTCCGATCGTATTGACCGATTTCCGGGTTCACAACCAGTCCCTGCGTACCATGCCGGAAAAGGAGCGGGAGCATATCAGCTCCCGGGAGATCGACTATGCAGATGAGGTGACGCTGACCCACCGGCAAAACAATTTCTATATCGAATTTTCGATGCTTTCCTATGCCAATCCGAGGGACAACATCTTCAAATACAAGCTGGACGGGTTCGACAAGGAGTACGTATTGGTCGATTCACAGCACCGCTTCGCCTCCTACAACAACCTGCCTGCGGGCATTTATACCTTCCATTTGCAGGCGGCGGGCGGCAACGGTGTCTGGAGCAGCAACGAGCGGGTGCTGAAGGTGCGTATCCTGCCGGCACCCTGGCGCTCGTGGTGGGCCGTGGCGTTCTATCTCGCAGCCCTTGCGGGGGTGGCCTACGGCGCGATCCGCTTCCTGCGCTACCGACTGCGTATGCAGCATGAAATCCGCATTTCGAAATTCGAACGCCGGAAAACCGAGGAGCTGAACCACGCGAAATTGCAGTTCTTTACCAATGTCACCCACGAGCTGATGACGCCCCTGACGATCATCATTACCTCGCTTGACAGCCTGCGCAGCACCTCCACAGACCGGGAGGCGCTCTACAACGTAATCTCGGTCAACGCGACGCGTCTGATGCGCCTCATCCAGCAGATACTCGAATTCCGCAAGGTCGAGAGTGGTAACCTGAAGATCCGGGTTTCGCAAGGCGATGTGGCGGCATTCGTTCGCAAATGTGTCGAGGCATTCGCCCCGCTGGTATCGAAAAAGCGCCTTCGGGTCTACTTCCAGAGTTCTGCCGACCGTATCGAAGGCTGGTTCGATTCCGACAAACTCGATAAGATCGTCTACAACCTGCTTTCCAACGCTGCCAAATACACACCCGACGAAGGGGAAATAAAAATCCGTGTGGGGATGGAAAGCCCCGGTTTTGTCGGTATAATGATCGCCAATAGCGGTGAATGCATGAGCCAGCAGACTATCGACGGGCTTTTCAAGCGCTTCTACGACGGTAATTACCGTAAGTTCCATACCATCGGTACGGGTATCGGGTTGTCGCTGGTGAAGGATCTGACCGATATCCACAAGGGGCATATCCGGGTTTCGAGCAGCGAACGGGAGGGAAATTGTTTCCGGGTCGTATTGCCCATAGGCCGGGACGCCTACTCCGGGGAAGAGGTCGACGAATCGGTGCCAGGGCCCGATTCGGCGGATTTGATGCCGGGATCGGCGGAGTTGCCGTCCATGCGGCCGGACGAGGCGGTTGCCGGAGACGGGCGGATGTATACGATTCTGATCGTGGATGACAACGAGGAACTGCGGGTGCTGGTGTCCAACTTGCTGGCGGCTTATTTCCACATCGAAATGGCATCCGGAGGCGAAGAGGCACTGCAACTTTTGGCCGAAAAACCGGTCGATCTGGTCGTTTCCGACATCATGATGCCCGGGATGGACGGGATCGAGTTGTGCGCCAAGATCAAGGGGACGTTCGAATATTGCCATATCCCTGTCATCCTTCTGACGGCCAAAAACACGGACGACAGCCGTATCGAAGGGTATGACTCGGGGGCTGACGGTTATGTTACCAAGCCGTTCAACTTCAAGCTGCTCCATGCACAGATCGTGAACCAGCTCAGAAAGCAGGAGCGCAAAGGTTCGCATTTCCGCAACCAGCTTGTCTTTGAGATCGAAGCGTTGGAATATACCTCGATGGACGAAGATTTCATGCGCCGGGCTATGGCGTGCGTCAATGCGCATATCGACGACGGCGAATTTTCGCAGGCCGATTTCACGCGGGAGATGAACACGTCGCGTACCGTCCTCACCGAGAAACTCAAATCGCTGACAGGGCTTACTCCGACCGCGTTTATGGTCGACATACGGTTGCGCGCGGCTTACCGGTTGCTGGAACAGCAGCGCCACATGCGGATCGCCGATCTGGCTTATGCCGTAGGGTTCAACGACCCGAAGTATTTCAGCACCTGTTTCCGGAAAAAGTTCGGCGTCAGTCCCAAGGAATTCATCGAACAACTCGATGGCAAGGGTGAAAAAATCGTATAACCCGGATATTTTCCGGAGGTGTTTGTGTAATGTGTTGTTATGCATTGTATTGCCTGCGTTGTGTCGGTCGGCTGTTGCAGCCGGCCGATTTGCGTCAGAGCCGTTTTACGGTAAAATTTCAACCTCGAAGCCGTCCGGGCAGAGTATTTTCGTATCCGGCAAAAGCCCTTCGGACGGGGCTGTCGGAACCGAAAACTAACCTAAAAAACAATGCCATGACATGATGCAGCCATCCCGGATGAACCGTAGTGTCCGATCCCTTTCCCTTTTTTCCGAATAAACCAACTAAACCCTAATCTATGAAAGCAGATTTCTACAAGAATTACATGAGTGCCGTATTCGTCGCAGCGGCGCTGTCCTTCTGCTCCTGTTCCGACGATCGGACGGTCTCGTCCGGCGGTCTGCCCTATAAGTCAATCCGCGTGAC
The DNA here is from genome assembly GCF_000435435.1 of Alistipes sp. CAG:29. Classification (NCBI taxonomy): domain Bacteria; kingdom Pseudomonadati; phylum Bacteroidota; class Bacteroidia; order Bacteroidales; family Rikenellaceae; genus Alistipes; species Alistipes sp. CAG:29. The sequence goes on from NZ_FR893478.1 coordinate 44,130, forward strand.
CGTCGACGGCGAGACAGTCACGGCGGAGCGGATAGACGATAAAAACCTGGCCCTGAGATTCGATATGGCCGAGGATTTCTCACATGCCCGGATCGACGTCGAGCTCAACGAGGGCTATTCGGTCATTTTCCCGACGGACGTTACCGCCGCCGACCTGGATACCTATCCGGTGCTGAACTTCCGGGCACCCGATAACCGGATCGTCAAGGTGTGGTTCACGATTTCGTCGAAGGCATTTCCGATCACCGATGCTACGAAGGTGACTGCTTCGGGAATCGGGGGCTGCGTTTCCGTATCGGGCAAGACGCTTACGATCACTTATGAGCGGAGTATGAACCGGGGTGAAATCGAACTCGATTTTGCCGAAGGTGCCCTGATGGAGGGAGCTTCGATCGCCTCGTCTACGACGTTCGATTTCACGGAGTCGCTTACCCGGCAACTGAAAGTCGAGATGGATGGCAAAGAGCGCATCTACAACGTCAGGATAGACTATTCGAAAGTGATGGACAAACCGATCGTCTACGGGTTTAGCGAGGTCACGGGCAATTATGTCGACCAGCAGCTCTATCCGTTCCTCAATGTCTATAAGGCAACTACGGTCAACAGCGTACCCGTACGCGGTGCGGCAACATCCGAAACCCCATGGAGCTGGGATCCCGGTGCCGGTGACCTGGACGTTTACCTTGCCTTTATCGGCAACTGGGCCGCAAACCGCCCGACCGAAACGATCGAGGGAATCGAATTCGCCTTCGCCACGATCGACATTGACAAGGCGAAAGCCTATATGGTCAGCAACGATGCCCGCTCGGTGGTCATGGACGACGTGGCCTCGCTGGTCGCACTCACCGGGATGATGACCAAGGAGAGCACGATGATTTACTACAATGGGAAAGTGCTCTCCGACCGCAATTCCGAGGGCGACTGGCGCGGGACGGTCGGTTTCTACGAGGACGGGCACGTTGAATTTTGGAATGCGGGTATCCGCGACGGCGAACTGGTCAGGATGACCCAATGGGTCGATGAGGCGGGACGCGACGGGTATCTTGCCTCGGGGACTCCGTGGGATGTGGTCTCCGCGGCGTCGGGACACCCGTGGTTGGTACGCGAGGGGCATCTGCTGACCCGCCTGGAGATGTATTGGAACGATACCGGATGGGAAACGGCCCTGGGCGAAGCCTGGAACGGCACGCGCAGCCGTTCGTACATCGGGCTGACCTATGACAACAAACTCGGTGTCGCCGCCGTGTCCGAGGGGACGGGAACCTGCCAGGCTGCGTGGCTGCTCTACAAGATGGGCTGGAAAGACGTGTTCTACGTGGCCGGAAGTAACTACTTGGATGACGGTTTCACGCCGACGCTCAAGGTGGGCGGAAACGTCGTCGTGGGAAAGGCCGACCAGGCCGCGCAATATGCAATCGCCATAGATGTCAAACAGTAACAACTCGCAAATCATGAAGCAAACCATATATCTGATCGCCGTCTGCCTGATGTTCCCGGCGTTTGCACTTGCCGCCGGCGCGGGAGAGCCGGATGCGGCGGGCTTGCAGGCCATCCAGGGCGGCAGCCGGTCGGTAACGTATAAGGGCCGTGTGGTCGACGAAAGAAGTTCCGTACCGCTCGCCGGTGTCGCCATTGTTGTCAAGGACGCCCCGCAAATCGGTATGACGACCAACTCCGAGGGTGAATTCCGGATCACGATTCCCGTCCGCTATCAACCGCTCGTGTCGGTTTCCTATATTGGCTACCAGCCCCGGGAGTCGGTGCTCGTGGCTGCGGCGGACAATGAAATCCGCCTGAAGGAAGAGGCGCAGGCGCTGGAGGAGGTGCAGGTCATCGCCTACGGGCAACAGAAAAAGGTGTCGGTGACGGGCGCCATCGCCTCGATCAATACCAAAGACCTGCTCAAGTCACCGAGCGGCAGTGCCGGCACTGCCCTTGCGGGGGCCGTGACAGGCATTTCGTCGGTACAGATTTCCGGACAGCCCGGTGCCGAAGACCCCGATATTTATGTCCGCGGTACGGGATCGCTTTCGAACGAGGCGTCGAAGCCGCTTATCCTGGTGGACGGTGTCGAGCGTTCGTTTTTCCAGATGGACTCGCACGAGATCGAGAGTGTGACCGTCCTCAAGGATGCATCGTCGACGGCCGTATTCGGGGTTCGCGGCGCCAATGGTGTCATTCTGGTCACGACGCGGCGCGGTACGAAGGGCAAGCCACAGATTTCATGGAACTCGACCTTCGGACTGACTCAGTCGCTGCGACACCTGACCGGTGTCGACAGTTATACTTACGCTACGCTCTATTCCGAGGCCCAGCGCTCCGACAATCCCGGCATTAAGGATGACCAGCTCACCTTTTCGCCGTTCGTAACGGAAATGTTCCGCACGAAGGCCGATCCGATCATGTTCCCGGATGTGGACTGGAGCAAATACATCTTCAAGAACGTCGCCTGGCAGACACAACATAATGCGACCCTGTCGGGCGGCGGCGACCGCATCCGCTATTTCGTGTCGTTGGGTTACCTGGATCAGGACGGCATGATGAAGCGTTTCGACGAGAGTTATGACCCGAATTACAATTATCAGCGCTTTAACTACCGCTCGAACATCGACGTAGACATTACGAATACGACTCAGTTGAAAGTCAATATCGGCGGGCGCGTGAGCGACAAACGCGAACCGCTGACCTATTCGCTCTGGCAGAATATCATGTGGTGTACGCCGTTCGCAAGTCCGGGTTTCGTCGACGGGAAGTACATCTACAATTACAAGAACAACTACATCCCGCTTACGGAACTCACGAGCGGGCTGGACTGCTACTACAACTGGGGTTACCGCAAAACGACCCAGAATGAACTGAACCTCGACCTTGCGCTTTCCCAGAACCTCGATGTGATTACCAAGGGATTGACCCTCAATGTGAAAGGAGCATACAATACCTCTTACTACCTGGCGACCAAACGCGCCCCGACCGGTACGAACAGTTCCTATACGCCGATTTATCTGGGGACGATCACCCAACCCGGAATGGATGTCTCAGACCCGAGGTTCGACAATACGATCGTCTACCAGACCGACGGCGTGACGGGTATGCGCGAGCCGATGACCTATGGTGAGGACGGGTCGGGCAAATCACGCAACTGGTATATAGAGGCGAGCCTCGGCTACCAGCGTACGTTCGGTGACCACGCGGTGTCGGCACTGCTGCTTTACAACCAGTCGAAGACCTACTACCCGGGTCAGTATACCGACATCCCGACCGCCTATGTGGGTTATGTGGGGCGTTTGACCTATGCTTACAAGAACCGCTATCTGGTCGATTTCAACGCCGGTTACAACGGCTCCGAGAATTTCGCCCCGAAGAAGCGCTACGGGTTCTTCCCGGCAGGTTCTGTGGGCTGGATCGTCTCCGAGGAGAATTTCATGAAGAACCAGCAAACCGTCGACTTCCTGAAGTTGAGGGCCTCGTTCGGACTGGTCGGGAACGACAAGTACAGCGGTGCCCGTTTCCTCTACCTCGACGGCTCGTGGACGGGCAACCATGCCGTATGGCAGAACGGCTACGGCAGCTACCAGTTCGGTATGGGCGGAAGTATGACGATGCTGCCCGATGCGGTCGAAAATACGGTCGGCAACTCCGAGGTGACGTGGGAAAAAGTACGCAAGCAGAACTATGGCATCGACCTCAAAATGTTCGGTGCGCGCCTCAGCCTGACGGCCGACTACTTTTTCGAACACCGCTACGACATTCTTTCGACCCGCAATACGCTGCCGTCGATCGTCGCCATCGAGCTGCCGCTGATCAATCTGGGCGAGGTCGATAACCGGGGCTATGAAATCTCACTGGGCTGGAATTCGCGTACCGAGAAGATCGACTGGTGGGTACAGGGCAACGTCTCCTACTCGAAGAACAAGATTATTTTTATGGACGAAGTCATGCCCAACTATCCGTGGATGGCTCAGACCGGACGCAGCACGGGACTGAACTACGGGTACAGGTTCGATCGTTTCCTGCGAGCCGACGACTTCGATGCCGACGGAGCCCTGAAAAGCGACGGGGAGGGGAAGCCGCTGCTACCCGTCATGTCGCTGGGATCACCCCGTCCAGGCGACGCGCTCTTTAAAGACCTCAACGGGGACGGCAAGATCGACGGCAACGACAAGACCTACTTCGGTTACAGCCAGCGTCCGGACTATGTGCTCGGCCTGCTGGGCGGATTCCGGTACAAGAATTTCGAAATTTCGATGCAGTGGACGGCCGGCCTGCATGCCTCGCGTATGCTCAGCGGCGAATACCGTAATGCTTTCGGCAGTACAAACGGCCGTGCGCTGCTCAAATTCCTGGCCGACGGGCGTTGGACGCCCGAGAACCCCGATGCGCGTTTTCCACGGCTGACCTTCCTCAACAAGTCGCACTACCTGGAGGATTCCGACCTGTGGCTGATGGACGGCTCGTACCTGCGGCTGAAGGTTGCCGAAATAGGTTATACGTTCAGGGATATTCCGGCATTCCGGAAGGTCGGCGTCAAGTCGCTGAAGGTTTATTTCAGCGGGTACAACCTGTTGACGCTTTTCTCGGATCTCAACGACATCGATATCGACCCCGAGGGGGCGACGAGCGGTTCGAATATCGATTCCTACCCGAACGTGCGCATTTTCAACTTCGGTGTTAACATCACATTCTAATCGACACTCCACTATGAAAAAGACGATAATATCCATTCTGATCTTGGGCGGTTTCGTGTCGGGACTGACCAATTGCAGCGACCTGAAATTCGGGGACGGGTTCCTGGAGAAAGCGCCCGGCGGCGATGTGACCGTCGACACGATCTTCTCGTCGAAGCTCTATGCCGACCGGGCCCTCAATTCGGCCTATGCCACGTTGCGCTGCGGGCTCACGATGCACAATCCCAGCGTTAACGGCGGGTCGTACGAACACCAGAATGCCGGTAACAAACTGGCATGGGACAACCTCGATGCCCTGACCGATATCATCAGCACGCATTGTTCGTGGGGCGGCGTTTACAGCATGTATTACGGGGGCGCATACGACGCCGAGACCGAGAATGAGTCGAGTGGTACGAAGATGGGGTTTAACCCCGAGCAGGACGTGACGTGGACGGGTATCCGCAAGGCGTTCCTCTACATCGAGAATGTTGACCGTGTGCCCGATATGAGCGAGGCGGAAAAGATTCGGCGCAAGGGCGAGGCCCGAATGGTCATTGCGTGCCAGTACCACGAATTGCTGCGCCACTTCGGTGGGGTTCCCCTGCTCAAGACAGCCGTCGAGGCGGGTAAGGAGGCCGATATAGACTATTCGCGCCGGACTTTCGAAGAGACGGTCGAATACATCGTCGCGCTGTGCGAACAGGCTGCCCGGGAGCTCCCATGGACGGTCGACCCGGCCGATGACGGGCGTTTTACGAAAGCTTCGGCGCTGGCGCTCAAGATTCGTGTGCTGCTCTATGCGGCCAGCCCCTTGTTCAATGCGAACCAGCCTTATGCCGAGCCGCAACAACCGGTACTGGGCAATATCGGCAAGATCGCCGAGGAGAGTGTCCGTAAAGTGGCATGGTACGGCAATTACGATGCCCAGCGCTGGAACCGCGTGGTTACGGCTTGCGAAGAGTTCATCACGGAGAATGCCAACAACGGCAATCCCTATAAACTCGTCGAGGCGACCGAAAAGACGGCCGAAGGTTACGGAAAGGCATTCGGTGCATGCTATGCAGACCGTTACAACGGCGAAATACTGATTGCCACCGGGCGGTCGAAGCGTACCTACGGCGATACTTACCATGCCTATTACTTCGGCATTTCGACCGATTTCAACGGCGCGAACGCCCAGGGGTACGGCGGTGGCTGCGTGACGCTTAACTATGTCGATAAATTCCCTTTCTCGAACGGGGAACCGGCGCCTTATGCCGAATGGATCCGGACGCACAATTCGGCCGGAACGGTGACGGACAATCCTTTCTCGAACCGGGATCCGCGCCTCTACCAGTCGGTGATGGTGCCCGGCGGCCCGTTCCGCGACCGTGTGGCCCAGATGTGGGAAGGCGGTGGCAGCGAGGATTTGGTGAACTATGCCAAGGATCGGGCCGCAACGGGTTTCTGCAACCGTAAATACCTCTGGGACTATAACCGTGCGACGTTCTACGACAAACCGATGAACTATTCCTATATGCGCCTGGCCGAGGTTTACCTGGCCTATGCCGAGGCACTGAACGAGACGGGGCGCAAGGACGAGGCCTGCAAGTGGCTCGACAAAACCCGCAACCGCGTGGGGCTGCCCTCCATGACCGACGAATTGCTGCACCGCCTGCACCGCGACAAGGTGCTGCCGTCCTATCCCGAATGTGCGCTTGCCGGGGATGCCGAGCTGCGCGAGGAGATACTCGACGAGCGGGCCCGGGAATTCGCCTTCGAGGAGATTCGTTGGTTCGACATCGTGCGCTGGAAACGTGCCGATATTTTCCGGCAGACGCTTTACGGGATCAGGGTGACGATCCTGGACGGAACGGATTCCTCGAATTTCCGGTTCAATTTCTCTGAGCCGGTTCCCGAAACCGACCGCGCCTGGAAGAACAGCTTTGATCCGAAGTGGTATCTGAGTGCCTTTCCTTCGAACGAAGTCAACAAGGGGTACGGCCTGACTCAGAATGCCGGATGGTAGACATACATGGTTAAACAAACAGAGAGCATACAATGAAAAAGATATCAATCATACTGCTGTTCCTGACTGCCGTTTGCCCGCTGGCACAGGCGCAGCGCGTCAAGGTGTATGTGACCGATGCATGGGACAAGCCGCTGGGCGAGGTTGCCGTGACGCTCGGCCGCGGGCGAACCCCCGTGGCGGTTACGGGCGCCGACGGCATGGCCGAGGTCGATGCCGGGGAGGGTGACCGCATGACGCTTACCCTTCTGAACCGCATGAGCCGCACGGTAGCCGTCAGCGGTGGCGAGATGCATATCCGTCTGACGGACGATGACGTGCTGTTCGACGTGGGCTATGACGAGCGCATCCGCAAAGGCTCCGCGTCGGCATCGCTCGCCGGCGCTACGGCACGTGAGATCGAAGCGGGCGGCCGTACCGACCTGATGAGCAACCTTTACGGCCTGATTCCGGGACTTGGCGTGCGCCAGGGCGAGAACCTGCCGTGGGACTCGGCGCCCGACCTGAATGTGCGCGGCGTCGGTTCGTTCGGCGGGAACAGTGTGGTCGTACTGGTCGACGGCATCGAACGCGATGCGGCCTGCCTGGATCGGGAGGAAGTGGAGCACATCACCGTGCTGAAGGACGCCGCATCGCTGGCACTCTACGGTAACCGGGGCGCCGACGGTATCGTCGCCATTACGACCCGGCGCGGCGGCGACCACGGCCTGCGTACCCGTATCGACTACAATTTCAGTGTGCAGACCCCGTTCCGGATTCCCGATATGGCCGATGCCGCGACCTATGCGACGGCTGTCAACGAGGCGTTGGAAAACGACGGGCTCGCACCCCGCTATACGCAGCGCGACATCCGTTCGATGGTGCGGGGGGAGCGCACCGATGTACTGCCCAATGTCGACTGGCGGAAGGCCGTGCTCCGCAATGCGGGTTTCAACCACGACCTGAATCTCTCGTTCGACGGGAGCGGCGGCAGTATGCGCTATTTCGTGCTGGCCAACTACAACTCCAACCGCGGGTTCCTGGATAATACCGACCTGAACGACGGCTATTCGACCCAGGTCGAGATGTACTCCCTCAAGCTGCGTTCGAATCTCGAGGCCGCGATCACGAAAACCACGACTGCACGGATGAACCTGATGGGGCGGCTGATGCAATACCAACTGCCAAATGCGGGCGTCGCGCTCGACGATATGTACGACACGCCGTCGGCAGCGTTCCCGATCCGGGTTCCCGGCGGGGGCTGGGCCCGCAGCCAGCTGTTCGCCAATCCCCTGGCCGACAAGACCGCGGGCGGGTACAACACGCTGCTGCAACGTACGCTGTTCGCCGACCTGACGATCGATCAGGACTTGTCGGCACTAACCCCGGGACTTTCGGTACAGGTGCGTGTCGCCTATGACAATTCCGCGGAGATTACCGATGCGCACTCACGCAAATACGCCTATTCGAATACCTCGACGGTCTTCGATGCGGACGGCAATGCCGCTTCCCTGGCATTCGTTCCGCAGGGGAACGATACCGAACTGGCATTCGACAGCTTCCTTTCCTATTCGGTCATGCGGGCGTCGGTGTGGGCCAAGGTGCTCTACGACCGTTCTTTCGGAAAACATACGGTGACGGGGCGCCTGATTTTCAGCGAGAACAAATCCCGTTACCGCGGAGCCAACAATACGTACATGTACCGTGACTATATTGCCAGCGCCGGCTACAATTACGACGACCGCTACGTGGTCAATGCCGTCGCTACTTACGGCGGGAGCAGCCGTATGCCCTACGGGGACAAGTACCGCTTCTATCCTGCCGTGTCGGGCGCATGGATCATCTCGAACGAGGCGTTCCTGCGTGACAGCCGTGTCGTCGACCTGCTGAAACTGCGCGCGTCGTTCGGCATTGTGGGTATGGACGCGCGATTGTCGTATGACATGGACAAGCAGTTCAACGGCCCGGGCAACAGTTATATTTTTGCCGGGATCACTTCGTCGAACAGCCTCGCGCAAGGGGCGTTGCCGTCTGCGGGGATCGAACCCGAACGCGACTATAAAACCAATGTCGGGTTGGAACTCAGCCTGCTGGGAAGCCTGAGCGTCGAGGTGGATTTCTTCCGCAACATGCGTCATAACATCCGGACGTCGGCCGCGGGTACCGTTTCCAGCGTGCTGGGAGTCGGCGTGCCCGACGTCTTTACCGGTAAGGTGCGCAACTATGGCGGGGAATTGGCTGTGGGATGGCGCCGCCGCACAGGCGACTTCGGATATGCCGTGCGGGGGAATATCGCCTATGCCCGCAATAAGATACTCAACAAGGAAGAGGAATACAAACCTTTTGACTATATGCGTATTACAGGGCAGCCGGTAGGGACGTTCTACGGATTGGTGGCCGATGGGATGTACCAGGACGGCGATTTCAATGCCGACGGTTCGCTCCGGGAGGGGCTTCCTGTCTCCTCGTACCAGAATACGGTACGCCCGGGCGACGTGAAATACCGCGACCTGAACCGCGATGGCAGGATCGACGACTACGACCGCACCTACCAGCTCTATGCCGCGGTGCCCGAGATTTATTACGGCTTCAGCGTCGAGCTGAAATACAGGGGCTTCGGTGTCAGCGCCTATTTCCAGGGTGTCGCCCATTCGACGCTGGAGACGACGCTGTCGAGCATCTACCAGCCGCTGTACGGCAACGACCGCAACGTTTCGGAGTACTATATGGAGCACCGCTGGTCACGCTTCAATACCGAAGGCCGCTATCCGCGCCTGACCACATTGGCAAACGGGAATAACTACACGCAAAGTTCACTATGGACGGAAAACGGCAATTTCCTGAAATTGCGTACATTGCAGGCTTACTACAAATTGCCGTCGAAGATTGCCCGCAAACTGCGTATGCGCGAATGCAGCTTCTATTTCCGCGGCCTGAACCTTTTCTCGGCCGACCATGTCGGTATTCTCGATCCGGAATACGTCAGCACGGGGTATCCCTCGTCACGCAGCTACCAGATCGGCCTGAATGTCATATTCTAAATACGCCACAACGATGAAAAAATACCTGATCCTATTAGCCGGATGCACGCTCCTGATGGCTGCGTGCAGCGATTTCCTGGAACTCGACGAGTCGGTGTACCAGACGACGAAATATCAATTCTCGACCTTCGACCGCGTGAAGCAGAGTGCGACGAACGTCTACTCGTATGTGCAGGAAGGGTTGCTGGATGTCGAAGGTACGATGATCGACGCTGCGACCGACGATGCGGTATACGCCTGGTCTACGGGCGGTATCAAACGCTTTTACGACGGGAGCTGGAACGGTACGAATCTGATCGACGACCGCTGGGCTTCGCTCTATTCGGCTATTGCCGCGGCCAACTATTTCCTCGACAACTGCCCGGATGATTTTCCCGAGGCACAGTATCAGGACAATTACAAGACGAATCTGGCGGAGCTCAAGAACTATCCGTTCGAAGTGAGGGCCCTGCGTGCCTATTTCCATTTCGAATTGCTCCGGCGCTATAACCGGATCGTGATCGGTGACCGTTCGTTCACGATGCAGGAGGTCAATACGCTCGTTCCGGTCTCGTACGACGATGCCGCCGGATGGATCGTCTCGGAATGCGATGCCGTAATCCCGTCGTTGCCCAAGACCTATCTGGGGACGGAAAAGGGTGAAGTCGCCCGTGTGACAAAGGGCATGGCGATGGCGCTCAAGGCGCGTATGCTGCTATATGCCGCCAGTCCGCTCAACAACCCCGGCGGTGATGCAGGCCGTTACCTGGAAGCCGCGGCCGCGGCCAAGGAGCTCATAGATGCCGGTATTTACAAGCTTGTCAGCGAGGAAACCACGAACAATGCCGATGCGCAGGGACTGATCTTCGGCAAGTGGTGCCCGGTGAGCAGCGATTTCGAGGCGGCCAATTTCCCGGTAGGCTTCGAAGGCGGGAATTCGGGCGTCTGCCCGTCGCAGAACCTCGCCGAGGCATTCGATATGGCGACGGGCGAACCGTTCGACTGGAACGACGAGTCGATGCGGTCGCGGATGTTCATTGCGTCGGCACGCGATCCGCGCTTTGCCAGGACGCTGATATACAACGGGGCGACGTTCAAGGGACAGCCCGTCCAGTCGTATGTCGGCGGCCGTAATGGCCGGCCGCTCGACGGTGCTACACCGACTTCGTACTACCTGCGCAAACACATTGTCGAGGCGACGAGTTTCGTGACGGGCAGCGAGATGAGTTATCAGCACATCTTTCCCTTCTTCCGTTATGCCGAGGTGTTGCTGAACTATGCCGAGGCATTGGCTGCCGCTACGCAGAACCCCGATTTTACGGGCATGAAGGGGGAGGTGGAGTATACGCTCTCACCACGCGAGGCGCTCAATGCAGTCCGTGCCCGGTACAATATGCCGGGGATTACGGAAACGGATTATGCGGCCTTCGTGAAGCGTCTGCGCAACGAGCGTCGTGTGGTGAAGCGTCTGCGCTACGAGCGTCGTGTGGAACTGGCCTTCGAGGGGCATCGTTTCTGGGACATCCGCCGCTGGAAGATCGGTGCCGAAACGACGAAGGTTTATGGGCTTACGATTACTCCGCAGAACGATGGCTCGTTCAGCTATATGCGGTCGGTGATCCAGCAGCGCGGCTGGGAGGACAGGATGAATTTCTATCCGATTGCGGATGCCGAGCTTTTCAAAAATCACAACCTCGTCCAAAACGACGGTTGGAAATAGTCAAACCGATAAAAATACGATACGATGAAAAACAAGATTTGGGCGACATTCGCGTTTGCGGCGATCTTCTGTTCGGCATCCTGCGCCGAGGACGATACGTTTGCCTTCAATCCCGATTACAACACTCAGGACGGGTATACTCCTGACGGGATCGCCTCTTGGCCGCAGGCTATCTTCTGCTTCGACGACAACCGCTGTACGGAGGTGGAAATGGCTCCCAGCCAGGCTGCCCTGCGGGGGATCGAAACATCCGGCAACCGGGCGACGGCGCTCGCATTCGCCTCGCAGGACAACCTCTCGTTTACGAACACCTCCACCGGGGCGCACTCGACCGAGTATATCCTGCGTGTGGAGGATATCGACGCCGAAATCCCTGCGATCTGGATGCAATGCGCGACGCGGCAGCAGATAAGCAAGGGTTTTACGCTCAAACCGCTTACCTCGTCCGTGAAGGTGGTACTGGTAAATGCCCCCGATACGCTGCGATCCGTCGTACTCACCCTTCCGCGTATGACCGATGCGCTTTACATCGCTTCGGGAAAGACCGAACCTTTCGGTGAGGCGCTGGAAAAACAGGTCGAGGTAGGCCGCGCGGGGGCGGAGTTCAACATCTTCCCGATGGCCCGGCAGACAGCGGCCTGGAAATTGGGGTTCAAGGTCAGGTTCCCCAATTCGGAAGCAGATGGTTACATGATGCTGCGGGAGGGTGTCGCTGCAGGGCAGACGATCGACCTGGAGATAGACTTCTCGAAACTGGAAGAGGAGTTCACGTACGATGTGGCTTACCGCGTTGCGGCCTACGGTGAACAGGGCGGTGAATTGACGAAGGGCGAATTCTTCCCGGTGCTGCCGGGCGACGACAAGTTCAGGGACGCGAATCCCTATTACAACGTATACGTGCTCAAGGATCGCCGCTGGCAGACCGTCGAGGTGCGCAATGCCCTTTGTTCCGATTCCCCGAACCATCACGAGGAAATATGGAATGACTGGGACAACTCCAAGAAACTGCGCGATACGATGTGTTATGCGCTCTTTACCCACGATTTTGCGGATGCCGTGCGTGTGAAGGTCGAAAAACGCAGCGGATTTTCGCGTGTGGCCGTACGTCCGTCGGCGTACGGGATTACGACCAAGGAGAGCGCCAGCAGCAATACGGTCGAATTCACGCTTCCGGCGTATGAGAAACGCAAGGTGTCGGTCGAGTTCGACGGCGACCGCTACCACAACCTGTTCCTCATGCCGAGCCGTCCCGATACACGGAAGCCTGCGGTGTCGGGCGGCAATGTGAGCTACTATGGCCCCGGTGAGCATACGGAAGGCATTATCGTCCTGACCGAGGGGCAAACGCTCTATGTCGACGAAGGGGCGGTGCTCTATCCGCAGAACATACAGGTCAGGGGCAACGGCGTGACGATTGCAGGCCGGGGCGTCATCTCCGGCGAGAAGATGCGCCATTGGGGCGAGGAGTTTTCCAACGCCGATGTGATGATCGACGTGCAGGGGAACAAACACGAGGGCGGCTATACGGACTTCCGGATCGAAGGCGTTACGATGATCGATGCCCCGAGTTGGTGCCTGCGCGTCATGAATACCGATAACGTGGCCATTGAAAACATCAATATGATCCACTGGGATCTCAACGGCGACGGTATCGACCTGTGTACGGTCACCGGGGCCACGATCAACGATTGCATGTTGCGTGCTTACGACGATTGCATCACGCTCAAGGTGCGTTCCAATGCCGATCCCTATGGCAATGTCCACGACATCAGGATCACCAACTGTATCATCTGGGGCGACTATGCCCGCGGCATCGTCGTGGGCCCCGAGTGCGGCAACGTATGGTGGGCATCGGGCGATATCCGCAATATCGAGATCCGCAACTGTACCGTGCTGGAGGCTGCCCGCGGACAGGCGCTCGCCATTATGCAGGAACTGGGCGATTTTTCGGAGGCCGGAGGGCCGGCGCTGATCGACAACGTGCTCTTCGAAGACTGCGTGGTGGACAATATCCATTCTTCGGGCACCCCGATCTATACCAGCCAGGTCAACAAAGGCGAGTCCTGCGAGATGAAGAATGTGGTCTTCCGCAATGTGACGATCCTCGACGGGCTCGGGTGCCAGCCCTCGCAGGTAAATGTCAACAATACCTATACGAGTATAGATTTCGACAACCTGATCTATAATTCGCGCAAGATCACCTCCTTCGGCAAGGAGATCGTCCTGAAAGATGCTTCGAGCGAGCCTTGGGAACACACCTGGATATCGTTCAAATAGTACATTCAATCCATTTTATTCATTCCTGCCCTTTCCGGCGGAGCCCGGTTGTCCGGGCTCCCCGGCAAGGAGTATTAATTTCTATTCCGTATATGAGAATCATTTCAGAGATTTCCGTTGCCGCGAGCCTGCTTTTTGCGGTGGCATGCCACGATCCGCAGCCGGGTGCAGACCTTGTTCCCCTGCCCGCGGAGATGACCTTTACCGGCGGCTATTTCCAGACCGACAGCGTGTCTTTCGCCCGGGGTGTCGCCGACGGCAGGGTCGTCTGTGAACTCGATGCCTCTTCGCCGAACCTTTCACGCGAGGGGTATGGGCTCGAAGTCCGCAGCGACGGCATCCGGATCACCGCGGCCGACTCCGCCGGGCTGTTCTATGCCCGGCAGACGCTGCTGCAGCTGCTCACGGCAAAAGGTATCCCGTGTGTGAAGATTACCGATAATCCGCGTTTCGGCTACCGGGGTATCCATCTCGACGTTTCGCGCCATTTCTTTGCCAAAGAAGAGGTTTTCAAGATACTCGATGAAATGGCACGTTACAAGCTTAATGTCTTCCACCTGCACCTGACCGACAACGGTGGCTGGCGCATTCAGATCGACAGGTACCCTTTGCTGACCCGGCTCGGAGCTTTCCGGACGGAGGCCGACTGGCTCAAGTGGTGGGAATTCGGCGACAGACGCTACGTTCCGGAGGGGACGCCCGGGGCCTATGGCGGTTATTATACGAAGGATGACATCCGGCAGATCGTGGCTTATGCTGCGGCCCGTTATATCGAGGTGATTCCCGAGATTGAATTCCCGGCGCACTCCGACGAGGTTTTTATCGGCTATCCGGAATTGTGTTGCAGCGGAAAGCCCTATACGAGCGGCGAATTCTGCGTAGGCAATCCCGCAACTTTCGAATTCATGGACGGTGTGCTGACCGAGGTTATGGAGCTTTTTCCTTCCCGGCGGATACACATCGGCGGCGACGAAGCCCGCAAGGCCGCCTGGAAAACCTGCCCCAAATGCCAGTTGCTCGCCAAGGAGCTGGGTGGTCTGGACGAAGTGCAGTGTTACCTGATCGAACATGCCGAAAAATTCCTTGCCGAACACGGCCGGATGATGGTCGGGTGGGACGAGATACTGCGGAACAATCTGCGGCCTACGTCCGTTGCGATTTCGTACCGCGGACAGAGGGGGGCTATCGAAGCCGCCAACCGCGGGTACGACGCGGTCATGTCTCCGGGCGAAATCATCTATTTCGACTGGTACCAGGCTAATCCGCACACGCAGCCGCGGGCGATGAGCGGATTCTCACCCATCAAGAAAATGTACAGCTTCGAACCTGTCCCCGATACGCCCGAAAGGGCTGCGGCCAACGAGTCGCTTGTTAAAGGCGAATATGTGGCCCCGGATTCGGTCGAGCACATCCGCCCGAATGCTGCATCGCATATTATCGGGGTGCAGGGATGCACATGGGCCGAGTTCATAGGTACTCCCGAGCATTTGGAATACATGATTTTTCCGCGCCTGCTCGCCATTGCCGAATTGGGATGGACACCCCGGGAGCGCCGTCTGTGGGCGGACTTCCGCCGTCGTGTCAATAGCCAGATCCCCCGCTTGCTTGCCCGTGGGGTCAATGCCTTCACGCTTAGCAACGATGTCGAGATCACGGCACGCATCGTCAGGGAGGGCCGCAAGGCCCGGGTTACGCTGGATACGGAAAAATATCCGGCCGAAGTGCGTTATACGCTCGACGGCAGCGACCCGACGGTCGGGTCGGACATCTACTCCGGCCCGTTCGTCGTGGAGGCCGGGACGACCGTGAAGGCGGCCCTGTTTGCCGGAGGGAAACCTGCCGGCAGCATTGCCGAACTCTACGTCGACGCGTGTCATGATGTGGAGAATTATTATACCTATCTCGAAACTCCCGAGGTATATGCTTCGACGAACCGCTGATGCCCCCCCCCTGATTCTCTCGTGCCGGAACCCGGACAGCATGGCCTCCGGGGTTTGTACCTGTGGTATTTGCGTTGCCGGTACGGATTCGGGGCAGGTGCCGGTTCAGAAAAGACCTTGAGTGGATATACCAGAAAACCGAATATCAAAAATAGAAATGAAAAAAATTCCGATTTTGTTTCTGGGCTTGCTGGGCGGACTGGCCGCATGTACCCGGATACCCCCGGCCATAGCGCCCGATAAAAAGATAGAAACCCGCATCGGGGAGCTGCTCCAAAAGATGACCCTCGAAGAGAAGATCGGGCAGATGTGCCAGTTGACGGCCGGGGTGGTGATCGACCAGAGCGACCCGCAGCACCCGGTGTTGAGCGAGGCGCTGCTCGATACGGTGATCGGCCGCTATAAGGTTGGGTCGATCCTGAATATTCCCTTCGGCGTGGGGCAGCCCCGTGAGGTGTGGGCCAGGTTTATCAATTGCATCCAGCAACGTTCGCTCGACGAACTGGGGATTCCCTGTATCTATGGGGTAGACCAGATTCACGGCGCATCCTATACGCAGGGGGCGACCCTCTTTCCGCAGGGCATCAATATGGGGGCGTCGTTCAATCGCGGACTCATGCGCAGATGCTCCGAAATTTCGGCTTATGAGACCCGGGCATGTGCGATACCGTGGACCTTTGCCCCGGTCATGGATCTGGGGCGCGATCCGCGCTGGCCGCGCATGTGGGAGAGTTACGGCGAGGACACTTACGTCAATTCGCAGATGGCCGTGGCGTCGGTGCTCGGATTCCAGGGGGATGATCCCAACCGTGTCGACGACCGTCATGTCGCGGCCTGCATCAAGCATTTCATGGCCTATGGCGTACCCGTGTCGGGCAAGGATCGCACACCCTCTTCGGTGACTCGAAATGTGTTGAGGGAGAAGTATTTCGCTCCTTTTATGGAGTGCATTCGGGCCGGGGCGCTGTCGCTGATGGTCAACTCGGCCAGCAACGGCGGTATGCCGTTCCATGCAGACCGGGAGTTGCTCACGGGATGGGTCAAGGAGGAACTCAACTGGGACGGTCTGATCGTGACGGACTGGAATGACATCTACAACCTTTGCGAGCGCGACCATATTGCCGCGAGCCGTAAGGATGCCGTGCGCATTGCGGTCAATGCCGGTATCGACATGGCTATGGTACCGTCGAGTTGGGATTTCTGTATCTATCTCAGGGAACTTGTCGAGGAGGGGCAGGTCTCCATGGAGCGCATCGACGATGCGGTGAGCCGTGTGCTGCGCCTGAAATTCCGCCTCGGCCTTTTCGAAAAACCGTTTTGGAATACCGGCGATTTCCCGGAATTCGCCAGTGACGAATATGCTGCCGTGGCATTGCAGGCTGCCGTGGAGTCGGAGGTACTGCTCAAGAACGAAGGCGGCCTGTTGCCGCTGGAGCGGTCTGCACGGATACTGCTCGCGGGGCCGAATGCCAATTCGATGCGCTGCCTCAACGGAGGATGGTCGTATTCGTGGCAGGGCGACCGCTGTGACGAATTTGCCGGGGACTACAATACCATTTATGAGGCTTTACGCAATAAATTCGACCATGTGGACTATGTCCCCGGTGTGGAGTATGCGCCGCCCCGCTATGACAACTGGCAGGAAGAGTGCGTGACAGGGATCGACAAGGCCGTATCAGCGGCGGCCGGAGCCGATGTGATTATTGCCTGTATAGGCGAAAATTCCTACTGCGAAACGCCTGGTAACATGGATGACCTGAACCTTTCTCAGAACCAGAAGGAGCTGGTGCGGGCCCTTGCGGCGACCGGGAAGCCGCTTGTGCTGATCCTCAATGAAGGCCGCCCGCGCGTCATAGGCGATATCGAGCCGCTTGCGCAGGCCGTGGTCGACATCCTGCTGCCGGGCAATTACGGCGGCGATGCCCTGGCCGACCTGCTTGCGGGAGATGCAAATTTCAGCGCCCGATTGCCGTTCACTTATCCGCGCATGGTCGGTGCATTGGCGACTTACGACTATAAGCCCTGCGAGAATATGGCAGCCATGACGGGCGAATACAATTACGACGCCGTGATGGATGTGCAGTGGCCGTTCGGGCATGGGCTGAGCTATACGGAATTTGCATATAGCAATTTCGGTGTCGACCGCCGCATGTTCGGTGCCGACGATGTGCTGACCTTTACGGTCGATGTGACCAACGTCGGTAAAGTGGCCGGCAAGGAGGCCGTGATGCTCTATTCGAGCGACCTGGTCGCCAGCCTTACACCGGATGTAATCCGCCTGCGTGATTTCGAGAAGGTTGCGCTCGAACCGGGCGAATCCCGCACGGTGACGTTCGCTGTTCCGGCCAGCGACCTGGCCTTCGTCGGGCACGACGGCTGCTGGAGGCTCGAGGAGGGGGAATTCAGGATGCGCTGCGGCAGTGAAACGCTTCGGATCAGTTGCACGCAAACCAAAGTCTGGGATACACCCAATATCCCGTAAGTACGATTAGGTGTAATATTGAAAGGCCGTCCTCACTGCATGGGACGGTTTTTTCTTGCCTCCTGCCGGAATTATGTGTTGTCGATCCGGCCTGCTGCCGGCTCGGAAACGGGCAACAGCCTTTGGGGGATTCGCATTATTTCGGATTATTTTTGTCGGAATCGTTCGTTTCTTGCAGGCAAATAGTTATTTTTGCACAAATAACCGTAACTGAAATGGAGGATATCATCAAACTTCACGACAAAAAGTTCAGGATCATGATCCCCGCCGCCAAGATCGACGAGGCCGTGGCCGCCGTAGCCTGCCGCATCAACGAGGACTACCGCGACAAGGAGACGCCGTTGTTCGTGGGCGTACTGAACGGCTCGTTCATGTTCATGAGCGACCTGATCAAGAAAATCGAGTTCAACAACGAGCTGTCGTTCGTGAAGCTGGCCTCGTACGAAGGTACTTGCTCGACGGGGTGCGTGAAGAACCTGATCGGGCTGAACAACAGCATCGAAGGCCGCCATGTGATCATCGTCGAGGACATCGTCGACACGGGCGAGAGCATCGAGCACATGATCGGCGAGCTGAAGTCGCATAATCCCGCGAGCATCGAGGTCTGCACGCTTTTTTTCAAACCGGGTTCCTACCGCAAGCAACTGCCGATCAAGTACCGCGCCATGGAGATCGGCAACGAGTTCATCGTGGGCTACGGCCTGGACTACGACCAGTTGGGACGCAGCCTGAAGGATATTTACGTGGTTACCGAATAGATGGCTCTGAAGACCGATATCGAACAGCTCGACGGCGGGCGCAAGCTGCCCCTGGTCGAAGATTTCTACACGATCCAGGGCGAGGGCTTCCATGCCGGGAAACCCGCCTATTTCATCCGCCTGGGCGGATGCGACGTGGGATGCCGCTGGTGCGACGCCAAATACACGTGGAACCCCAGGCTCTATCCCCCGACCGACGTACGGACGGTGATCGACCGTGCTACGGCATGTCCTGCGCAGGCGATCGTCATCACGGGCGGCGAACCGCTGCTTTATCCGCTGGGGGTGCTGACCGAAACACTGCACGCCAAGGGGCTGGAGATATTCCTCGAAACGTCGGGGACGCACCCCTTCTCGGGGTATTTCGACTGGGTGTGCCTGTCGCCCAAGCGGCAGCAACCGCCGCTGGACGAAGCGTTCGGGAAGGCGCACGAACTGAAGGTGATCGTCGGGGACGAGGCCGATTTCGAATGGGCCGAGCGCAATGCCGCACGGGTGGGAGCCGGGTGCATCCTCTACCTGCAACCCGAGTGGAGCGTTGCGGAACGCATGATGCCCGCGATCGTCGAGTATGCGAAGGCGCATCCGAAATGGAATATCTCGATCCAGACTCATAAATACATGCACATACCCTGATGGGCTTCGAAGTAGGCAAAAAGTTCTGGATCGCCGCCACGGCGGTCATCGTCGTCGTCACGTTGTTCGTGGTGGGGCGGAACCTTTTGCATGCAGTGAAGATCAAGCGGCAGATCAACGCCCTGGAGCGGGAACGGGAGTTTTACCGGGCCAGGATCGAACAGGACAGCACGCTGCTGGAGCGCCTGCGCTACGACGACTATCTGGAGGAGTATGCCCGCGAGAACTATCACATGCAGCGCAGCGACGAGCATGTATACATCATCAAGGAGTGATTTTTCCGATCCGTATGACTTGACGGCGACCCGGCGGGCTGCCGTTTTTTTGTGTTACAGCCGTGCCTGCCGGGATGCGGCCGTTTTCCGCCTGCCCGGTAAATCCGGGGTGGTGGCCGTTGCCAACACCCGGTCAGTAATGCGTGAACCCGTGCCAGTCCAGGGCCCGGGGCCGGCCGTTTTCGAGCCACTCCAATTTGCCGCTGCCCGTGATGCGGCCGACGGGGTGGAGCGGCGTGCCGAAGCGTGCGCGGAAATCGGCGGCGAGCCTGTCGGCGGCCGCCGCGTCGGCCGTGAGCAGGAGCTTGTAATCCTCGCCCCCGCAGGCGGCTGTTTCGACGTCTGCCCCTTGGGCGAGGGGGATACGGCCGATGTCGATCGCGGCGCCTACCCCCGAGCGCTCCATGATGTGGCGGATATCCGAGGCCAGCCCGTCCGAGAGGTCCATCATGGCGTGTACTTCGGAGCGTGCACCGAGCCAGATGCCTTCGGCCACCTGGGGCAGCGGGTTGCGGTGGGCTGCGGCGGCGGGGGTGTCGTAGCGTCCGGCGAGGATGTCATGCAGTCCGGCGCCCGAAAGTCCGAGTTCTCCGGCGACGAGTATCGCGTCGCCGGGGCGTGCCCCGCTGCGGCGCTTGATGTGTGCGTCGGCGATGCGGCCGATGGCCGTGACATTGATCGTGATGCCTGCCGCCGAGCGGGTCGTGTCGCCCCCGGCGAGCGTGACGCCGAACGCTTCGGAGAGTTCCCGGTAGCCGAGCATGAACTCTTCGGCCCATGTGCCGGCCGTGTCGGCCGGGAGCGACAGCGACAGCAGGGTAGCCACCGGGCGGGCGCCCATCGAAGCGACGTCGCTCAGGTTTACGGCAAGGGATTTGCGCCCCAGTTCGCGGGGCGAAGTTGCGGGACGCAGGAAATGGACGCCTTCGGCGAGCATGTCGGTCGTGAAGACCAGCGATTCGCCCTCCCCGACGGGGAGCACGGCGCAATCGTCGCCGATCCCTTCGAACCCGTTGTCGGGCAGAGCGGCGAAGAGTTCTTTTATGTGGTCTATGAATCCGAATTCGGTCATGGTTCTCGGGTGTGTCCGGCCGCGGCGCCCCGCCGGCCGGTGCGGGTTTTCGGGTTTTTCACGTGCGGCTGCCGCCCCGGGGGCGGAGTCCCCGCCTGGGGACGGGAACGAAGCCTGTGCGAACCGCGGCAGGGGCGTGGGCGGCGTTTGAAATCATTATTTAACGGGCGATGTCGAACAAAGGTATTAAAAATTCTTTAAAATCACTATCTTTGCCTGCGGATTGCGCCGGGTATGCCGTGCGTGTCAAACAGTCTCGAAGATGAAGATATTGATTCTCAACGGCCCGAACCTCAATTTGCAGGGGCGGCGCGATACCGGGGTCTACGGCACCCGGACTTTCGAAACCTTTTTCGGGGAGCTCGAAGCACTCTATCCGGCCGTTGGGTTCGGTTATTTCCAGTCCAACCTCGAAGGCGAGCTGATCGACGCCGTACAGCAGGCCGACGGTACCTACGACGGTGTGGTGCTCAATGCCGGCGGATATACCCATACGTCGGTGGCGCTGCGCGATGCGGTGTCGGCGGTGTCGGTGCCGGTCGTCGAGGTGCACATTTCGTCGATCCTCGCGCGCGAGGAGTTCCGCCACGTCTCGCTCCTGGCTCCCGTGGCCGTGGGGTCGATCATGGGTTTCGGGCTGGATTCATACCGGCTGGGCGTCGAGGCCCTGTTGCTCCGCGGCAGGGAGTAAGCCCCGGGTTCCCGGAGCGGCCCATTCCCCGGCCCGGTAGGGGAGGGCGTGCGGAAGTTCCCCGGGGCTGTCCGCGCAGAGCGTGTGCAGGAGCGGCACCGGGCGTAACGTAAAATGTCGAAATACTAATATTTTAGCATCATACTTTTATGTATAGAATGAAAAAAACCAAGATCGTCGCAACAATGTCGGATTTCCGTTGCACCGAAGAGTTCGTGAAAAACCTTTTCGATGCCGGTATGGACGTGGTTCGTGTCAATTCGGCGCATGTCTCGGAAGAGGGCGCTACGCATATTGTCGAGACCGTACACCGCGTTAACCCGGCTATCCCGATCATGATAGATACGAAGGGCCCCGAAATCCGTGTCACGACGATCGCCGACGAGTACGGCAACAGCATCAATTTCCGGCCGGGCGACCGTGTCGCCGTGCGCGGCTCGGACGGCAGCGACAAGACGACCCGCAAGGTGGTTTACATGAACGTCCCCAACATCGTGGATGACATACCCGTCGGGGCGCGGATGCTCATCGCCGATGGCGAGCTGGAGATCCGTGTTGTGGAAAAGACCGCCGAGGAGCTGATCTGCGAATTCGTCGTGGGCGGCGCCATGCGTTCGCGCAAGAGCGTCAACGTGCCGTCGGTGTCGATCAACCTGCCTTCGGTGACGGAGAAAGACCGCCGGTTTATCGAGTGGGCCGTGAAGAACGACGTGGACTTCATCGCACATTCGTTCGTGCGCAGCGCCAGGGACATCAAAGCCGTGCAGGACATCCTCGATGCCCACGGCAGCAAGATCAAGATCATCTCGAAGATCGAGAACCGCGAGGGGCTCGACAACATCGACGAGATCATCGAAGCGTCGTACGGCATCATGGTGGCGCGCGGCGACCTGGGCGTGGAGCTTCCCGCCGAGGCGATTCCCAATACCCAGCGGCGTATCGTCGAGAAGTGCATCTGCGCCAAGCGTCCGGTGATTATCGCCACTCAGATGCTCTATTCGATGGTCAAGAGCCCGCGTCCGACGCGCGCCGAGGTGAGCGACGTGGCGAGTGCCATTTACGAGCGCGTGGACGCCGTGATGCTGAGCGACGAGACGGCGATGGGCGACTTTCCCGTGGAATCGGTGGAAACGATGGCCCGCATCGCCCGCGAGATCGAGCGTGACGAGACGCATTTCAAACCGATGATCGACATGGACATGGTCTCGGTGAACCACGAGATCACGGCGCAGCTGGCACGTTCGGCCGTGCGTGCCTCGACCAACCTGCCGATAAAATATGTGGTGCTCGATACCAAGACCGGCCGTACGGGCCGTTACCTGGCGGCATTCCGCGGGCAGAAAACCGTGATGGCCGTATGCTATCAGCTGCATGCGCAGCGTATCCTGGCCCTGTCGTACGGCGTGGTGCCGATCCTGCGCAACCAGGAGCTGAAGGACAGGTACCACTTCCTGATCGACGCGCTGGAGGTCATCGAACAGCACCAGAAGCTCGACGGGCAAGACCTGCTGGCAATCGTGGGCGGCAGTTTCGGCCCCGACGGCGGTGCGTCTTACGTCGAGATCGCCAATATCCTCAATATCCGCAAGCGTAACGAAGAGATCGTTGCCGCGCAAAAATCTTAGGCTGTGGACGGGCAGCTCAGGGATAAGGTAGCCAGCGGCGTGGCGTGGAGCATGGCCGAGAAAGTCGGTACGATGCTTCTCCAGCTGGCCGTGAGCCTTACGATCCTGCGGCTGCTGAACCCCGCCATCATGGGTGTGATTGCGATCCCGACGGCCTTCCTTGCCGTGGCGATCGTGATTGCCGACAGCGGCTTTTCGCAGGCGCTGATCCGCAAGGGGACACCTACGGCCGACGATTACAAATCGGTCTTCGCCTTCAACGTCGGGGTTGCGCTCGTGCTTTACGGGGTGCTGGTAGCGCTGGCGGGGAGCATCGCGCGGTTCTACGACATGCCGGAAATCACGCGGATAGCACCGGTATTCTTCCTCCAACTGCCGCTGAGCGCCGCATGTGCGATCCAGAATACGATTTTTGTCCGGACATTCCGCTTCGCACTGCTCTCGAAGGTCACCTTCGCCTCGTGGTTCATCGCCGGGATGGTGGCCATCGGCCTCGCATTGGCCGGGTTCGGGATCTGGTGCATCGTGGTGCAGCGCGTATTGCAGGCCTCCGTGCGGGCCTTGCTGTTGTGGTGGCTGAGCGACTGGCGTCCCTGCGGGAAGTGCAGCCGGCGGCCGCTGCGCGAAATGGCGCCGTACAGTTTCAGCCTGCTGGCTACCGATTTCATCTCGACCCTCTATAACAAGGTGCCCCAGATATTTCTCGGGAAACTCTATCCGCAGGAGACACTCGGCTCGTACGAGCAGGCCGTCAAGCTGAAAGACCAGCCGGCGACTTCGGCCATGCAGGCCGTGCAGAACGTGACCTTCCCGGCGCTGGCCAAGATCAAGGACGACGCGCCGAAACTGGCCGAAAGTTACCGGCAGATCGTCATGGTCGTGGCCTATGCCATGTTCCCCGTGATGCTCGGTCTGTCGGCCATCGCCGAGGACATGTTCGCCGTCTTCCTGGGAGGGGAGTGGATGGCGACGGTGCCTTATTTCGAAGCGGTATGCCTGGCCGGGCTTTTTTACCCGCTGGGGTTGGTGGCCTACAATGTGTTGAAAGTCAAGAGCGGCGGTGCGCTGATCGTAAAACTGGAGGTCGCCAAGAAAGTGATGATGTCGGTGGTGTTCGCCGTGACGATTCCGGTCAGCGTCCAGGCCGTCATCTGGGGGCTGGTGGTGATCGCCTTCTGCGAGATGGCGATCAACTTCTTCGCCACGACCCGTTTCACGTCATTCGGCGCAGGACGCTTCGTGCGCACGGTGCTGCCGATGCTGCTCGTGGCCGGGGCGATGTACGCTCTCGTGCGGGTTACGGCGCTGGCGGTGCCGGGCAATGCGTTGTTGCGGTTGCTGGCCGAAGTCGCCGCGGGCGTGGTCAGCTACGTCCTGCTTTCTGCACTGTTCCGGCTCGAAGCCTTCCGCGAGGTGGTCGCACTGGCCAGGCGCCAGTTCATCCGCAAATAGGCCGGCTGCCGGGGCTGGCCGTCACTGCCGGATATACACAGGCAAAACGTCCGCCGGATATTGATCCGGCGGACGTTTCTGTTGCGGCGCGGTACCTGTTTGGCGGTGTGTTTCCTGTTTGCCTGTGAGGTGCTTTGGCGCGCGGTTCCGTTTTGCAGCCCGGTTTCTGTTTGGCGCGCGGTTCGCCGTTTTGCACGGCGTATGCGGTGTCCGGGACTTGCTGCCTTGGCGGTCGCTGCCGCTTGGGTGGCTCCGTCGCGTGCGCAGCTCCTTTACCCGTCAGGCGTAGACCTTCGGGACGATGGTGCCGCGGAGGACGACCAGTGCGTTGGCGACCAGCGATTCGAGTTCGTTCTCGCCGGGGTAGACCGAAACGGGGGCGATGAACGAGCAGTGCTGTTCGATGTATCGCACGACGAACTCGTTGTGGGCGATGCCCCCGGTGAGGATGACGGCGTCGACCCGGCCGCACATGGCGGCGGCCATGGCGCCGATCTGCTTCGAGATGCCGTAGCACATGGCCTCGGCCACGAGCCGGGCTTTTTCGTCGCCCTGCGCGATACGCTCCGAGACCTGCATCATGGAATTGGTGCCCAGGTGCGCGACGAGCCCGCCTTGGCCGGCCAGCATTTTCTGGACTTCGCGGCGCGTGTAACGCCCCGAGAAGCAAAGGTCGGCGAATTCGCCCGCAGGCAGGCTGCCCGCCCGCTCGGGTGCGAAGGGACCGTCGCCGTCGAGCGCGTTGTTGACGTCGACGACACGTCCCTGTTTGTGCGCGGCGACGGAGATGCCCCCGCCCAGGTGTGCGACCACGAGGTTCGCCTTTTCGTAGACGATGCCGATGCGGTCGCAGTGCAGGCGTGCCGTGGCTTTCTGGTTGAGTGCGTGGAAGATCGACCTGCGCGGGCAGTCGGGATGGCCGCTCAGGCGTGCCACCTCCTCCATCTCGTCGACGACCACCGGGTCGGCGATGTAGGCTTTGACGCCCGCCATGGCGGCGATCTCGGCGGCCAGCAATCCCCCGAGGTTCGAGGCGTGTTCCATCGTGGCGTTCGTCAGGTCGCGCCGCATGGCTTCGTTGACTTCGTATACGCCGGCCGGGATGGGGCGTACGAGCCCGCCGCGTCCGATGACGGCCGACAGCTGCATGATGTCGAACCCGTGTTCGGACAGCGCCGTGAGTATCATTTCCCGGCGCCAGTCCAGTTGGTCGATGATGTTGGCGTAACGTGCGATCTGTTCGGCCGTGTGGCGCAGGGTCAGATCCAACGAAGGCCGCTCCTCGTCATAGAGGGCGACCTTGGTGGACGTAGAGCCGGGATTTATCGCTAAGATTTTGAAGCCCATAAATTCGGTTCCGGTTAGTAGTTGGTAGGTTGGTGTAGGTGTGTGCCTATTGTTTTACGGCCAGGCAAGCCAGTGCGATCGAGTAGAGTTTGGTCTTGCTCGTGTCGCCGCGCGAGGTCAGTACGCAGGGCACCTTCGTGCCTGCGACCATGGCGGCCAGTTCGCCTCCGCAGAGGTGCGTCACCGACTTGAAGAAGACGTTGGCCGACTCCAGGTTGGGGAAAAGCAGGCAGTCGGGGTCGCCCGCTACGGACGAACCTTTGACTTTCTTGTGCTCGGCGACATCCTTGTAGAGTGCTACGTCGAGCGACAGGGGGCCGTCGATGATGACGTTGCCCAGCTGTCCGCGGTCGCCCATTTTGGCGAGCAGGGCGCCTTCGGTCGACGAAATGACGCTGGGGAGCAGCTGCTCGGAGGGGGCGATGCAGGCGATCTTGGGGGTTTCGATGCCCAGCAGGTTGGCGACTTTTGCAAGGTAGCCGATCTGCTTGATCTTCTGTTTGAAGTCGGGCAGCGGGATGACCGCGACGTCGGAGATGACCAGCAGTTTGTGGTAGCAGGGCATCTCGACGATCGACACGTGGCTCAGCACGCCCTTCGGGGGGAACAACCCGGCTTCCTTGTTGAGGATGCCGCGCATGTACTTGTCGGTCGAGACAAGTCCCTTCATCAGCACGTCGGCGTTGCCCGCCACGACGGCGGCCACGGCCTGCTGCACGCATTTCACGTCGCTGGCCTCGTCGACGATGTTGAATGCCTTGATGTCGATGTCGTTTTCGGCGCATACCTGCTCGATGACTTTCTTCTCACCGAACAGCGTGGGCTCCACGATACCTTCCTTGTAGGCTTCGTAGACGGCTTCCAGCGTATGCGAATCCTGGCCGTAGGCTACGGCCAGCCGTTTTTTACCCCTTTTTCTCGCCTCGTCGACGATTTCTGTAAGATGTTGGATCATTGTGGTGTTGTGCTTTTATTTATTTTACCAGATTGTACGTGTCGGTGGCGATGACCAGTTCCTCGTCGGTGGCGATGACGGCGACCTTGACCCGCGAGGAGGGTTTCGAAAGGATTTTGTCCATGCCGCGGGCGCCCTTGTTGGCTGCGTGGTCGAACTCGACGCCCATGAATTCGAGCCCCGTGCAGACCGTCTCGCGCATCTCGCACGAATTCTCGCCCACGCCGCCCGTGAAGACGATCAGGTCGACGCCGCCCATTTCGGCGGCATACTCCCCGACGAATTTGCGGATGCGCCCGTAGTGCATGTCGCGGGCGAGGATGGCGCGGGGGTTCCCTTCGTCGTAGGCGCGGTCGATGTCGCGCATGTCGCTCGAAAGGTCGGTGAGCCCCAAAACGCCCGATTTCTTGTTCATCATCTCGTTCACCTCGGCGTAGGACATGCCCTCCTTTTCGCCGATGAAGGTGATGGCGCTGGGGTCGACGTTGCCGCAGCGGGTACCCATCACCAGCCCGTCCACGGGCGAGAAGCCCATCGACGTGTCATGCGACTTGCCGTTGAGCACGGCCGTGACCGATGCGCCGTTGCCGATGTGGCAGGTGATGATCTTCGAATTCTCGAAGTCGAGGCCCGCGAGCCGGGCGCCGGTCTGTGCCACGTATTTGTGGCTGGTGCCGTGGAAGCCGTACTTGCGCACGCGGTACTTGTCGTAATAGGCGTGGGGCAGGGCGTACATGTAGTTTACGGCCGGGATGGTCTGGTGGAACGAGGTGTCGAAGACGGTGACCTGCGGGACGCCCGGCAGGACTTTCTCGATCGACAGCACGCCTTCGAGGTTGGCCGGGTTGTGCAGCGGTGCGATTTCGAACAGCGAACGGATCTTGGATTTCACCTCCTCGGTCACGATGCAGCTCTCGGGGAAGAACTCGCCGCCGTGTGCCACGCGGTGGCCGACGGCCTTCACCTCGTCGAGCGAGCCGATGACGCCGTGTACGGGGTCGGTCAGCGCGTCGAGCACCAGTTTGATGCCGGTGGTGTGGTCGGGGATGGGACGGTGCAGCTCGAACGGTTCTTTGCCGACGGGCTTATGGGTGAGGTCGCCTTCCGGCAGGCCGATGCGTTCCACGATTCCTTTCGCGAGCAGTTTGCTCGATGCGGCTTCCATGTCGATCACCTGATACTTGATCGACGAGCTGCCGCAGTTCAATACCAAAATTACCATTTCTCTTTATAGTTAATTTCTAAATGTCGTTCCTATCCACATGCCGGCGGCTGCAAAAACAATGCATACTGCCACGCTCAGCCCCACGTAGGCCGCCGCCGTGTAACATTCCGCACGCAGCAGGCGCACCGCGTCGGCCGAAAAGGTCGAAAAAGTGGTGAACCCGCCGCAGAAACCCACGATGAGCAGCCATCCGAGTGTCTCGGAGCTGGTAGCTTCGAGTAGAATGCCGATCAGCAGCGAACCCGCGGCATTGACCGTGAACGTACCCGCTGGGAATCCCAGCAGCGTCTGCCCCGCCATGATCCCGCCGGAAAGCAGGTAACGGACGATGCTGCCGGCAGCACCGCCGCATCCTACGGCCAGAAGTTCACGAATCATAAGTTAAATATACGCCAAATTTTAAGGATATGCAAATTTACAGAAAAAATGCTTACGGATTGTTATTTTTCCTGCCGTTTTTTCGAGGTTTTTTGTCGTATCGGGGTTTAAGGTTGGCGGATTTGTCCGTCGCCCGAGACGATATACTTGTAGGTCGTGAGCTCGGGCAGTCCCATCGGGCCGCGGGCGTGGAGTTTCTGCGTCGAGATACCCACTTCGGCGCCGAAGCCGAACTGCCCGCCGTCGGTGAAGGCGGTCGAGACGTTGACGTAGACGCAGGCGGCGTCGACGCTGCGCGTGAACTGCGTGGCGGCCTGCTTGTTTTCGGTGACGATGGCCTCGCTATGGCGCGACGAGTAGCGGGCGATATGCGCCAGTGCCCCGTCGAGCGATGCGACGGTCTTGACGGCCAGTTTGTAGTCGAGGAACTCGGTGCCGAAATGCTCTTCGGCGGCATGTTCCAGCAACCCGGCGGGGTAGTGCCCGTCGAGGGCGGCGAAAGCCTCTTCGTCGGCGTAGACCGTCACATGCGCCCCGGCCAGCGGTGCGCACAGCTCCGGAAGGTCGGTGAGGCGGCCGCGGTGGATGACCAGGCAGTCGAGGGCGTTGCAGACGCTCACGCGGCGCGTCTTGGCGTTGCAGACCACGGCACGTCCCTTTTCGAGGTCGCCGTCGATGTCGAAATAGGTGTGGACGATGCCGGCGCCCGTTTCGATGACCGGGATGCGGGCGTTCTCGCGGACGAAGCGGATCAGCCCCGCCCCGCCGCGCGGGATGACTACGTCGACATAGCCCACGGCGCTCAGCAGCGCCCCCACGGCTTCGTGCCCCGCGGGGAGCAGCGTGAAGGTGTTTTCGTCGATGCCTTCGGCGCCGAGCGCTTCGTGCAGCAGCGCCGCGATCGCCTCGTTGGAATGGCGGGCGTCGCTGCCCCCTTTCAGGACGCAGGCGTTGCCCGTCTTGACGCAGAGCGCGAAGATGTCGGCCGTGACATTGGGGCGGGCTTCGCAGACCATGCCGATCACGCCGAACGGTACGCGGCGCTTGACGATGGTCATGCCGTTGGGGCGCGTCCAGCGCGCCAGTTCCTCGCCTTGAGGCGAGCGCAGGTGCGAAATGGCCTCCATGTCGGAGGCGATGGCGTCGATGCGTTCGGGGGTCAGCCGCAGGCGGTCGAGCATGGGCGACGAGGCGGGCATGGCCTCGATGTCGCGGGCGTTGGCTTCGAGCAATGCGGGCGTATGCCCGCGCAGGAGCCTTGCGGCGTGTTGCAGGATGCGGCCGAGGCGTTCGGGTTCGACGTCGGTCAGCGCCGTCCCGGCCTTCCGGGCGGCCTTGAACAGGGATTCGTAGTCCATAATCGTTTATTCCAGGTAGAGGTAATCGCAGTGGACGAGGGGCTTGAGCCCTTTGCGTCCGATGTTGCGGCGGGCGGTGCCGCTGTCGCACGAGATGCGTCCCACGGCCAGTTGTGCCCCGTCGGGCGAGAGGATGCGCACCAGGTCGTCGCGCTCGAAGTCGCCTTCGACGGCTGTGACGCCCACGGCGAGGATGCTGGCGGCCTTGCTGGCGCGGACGGCTTCGGCGGCGCCCTGGTCGATGCGCAGGATGCCCTTGGCGAACCCTTCGCTGCTGGCGATCCATTTCTTGACGCCCGAGGCTGCCCTCGGAGCCGGTTCGAACCGGGTGCAGGGCACATCCTTTGCGGCCAGTACGAGGTCGGTGAGGATGCCGTCGCGGCGGCCGTTGGCGATGATGACCTCGATGCCTTCGGCCGCCGCACGCGACGAGACGCGGCTCTTGGTGGCCATGCCGCCGCGGCCGCGCGACGAGCGTACGGGGTCGATGTATTGCGAAAGGTCTTCCGAGGGTTTCACGCGGCGGATGACCTGCGACGCGGGGTCGGCGGGCGAGCCGTCGTAGATGCCGTCGATGTTGCTCAGGATGATGAGCGCCTCGGCGTTCATCATGGCCGCGACGAGCCCCGAGAGCTCGTCGTTGTCGGTGAACATCAGTTCGGTGACCGAGATGGTGTCATTCTCGTTGACGATCGGCAGCACGCCGTTGGCGAGCATCGTCACCATGCAGTTGCGCTGGTTGAGGTACTGCCGCCGTGTGGAGAGGCTCTCCTTGGTGGTGAGCACCTGCCCGCAGACGATGCCGTATTCGTTGAAGAGGTCGTAGTAGCGGTTGAGCAGCTTGACCTGCCCCACGGCGGAGAAGAGCTGCCGTGCGGAGACCGAATCGAGCTTCCCGGCGCGTTGCCCGAGGATGCTGTGCCCCGAGGCCACGGCCCCCGACGAAACCAGGATGACCTCGGTGCCCGCGCGGTGGAGCCGGGCCACCTGGTCGACCAGGGCCGAGATGCGGGTGGTGTCGGGACGGCCGTCGTCGCGCGTCAGCACGTTGCTGCCCACCTTGATGACGATGCGCCGGTATTTGTTCTGTGTGTCCATATGCGTTTCATTCGCCGGGAATGGCCCGGCTCAGGGTTCGAATTTGTAGCCCACGCCCTTGATGGTGACGATGCGTTCGTCGCCGATCTTCTGGCGCAGTTTGCGGATGTGCACGTCGATGGTGCGGTCGCCCACGACCACCTCGGTGCCCCAGATCTTCGTATATATCTCCTCGCGCGAGAAGAGCTTCCCGGGCGACGAATAGAGCAGGTCGAGCAGCGCGAATTCCTTGCGCGGAAGGGCTATCTCGTTGCCGTCGCGCGTCACGGTGTAACGCTCGCGGTCGACGGCGATACCTGCCGCGGCAGGTTCCGCCGGCGCGGTTTCGGCGTCGATCCGCTTGAGGATGGCCTGCACGCGGCTGACCAGCAGCTTCATCTTGATCGGCTTGGTGAGGTAGTCGTCCGCCCCGACGCCGAAGCCCGTAAGCTGCTGATCCTCCTCGCCCAGCGCCGAGAGAAATACCACCATCGTGTCGCGCAGCTGCGGATCCTGGCGGATGGCACGGCAGGTCTGCGCACCGTCCATGACGGGCATCATCATGTCCAGCAGGATCAGGTGCGGACGGTACTTGGCGGCGGCCTTCAGCGCCTCGGCGCCGTTCTGCGCCGTGAATACTTCGTAGCCCTCCTTCTGGAGGTTGTACCTCACGAATTCGAGGATGTCGATTTCATCGTCGACAAGCAGGATGCGGTGGCTCATGGTTCCGGTTGACAGGTTTTGTATCGCACGCGGCAATTGGGCGCGGTTGCGTGCCGCTCATATCTCGGGCGAAGTTAGCAAATTTCCGGCTAAATCGTTCGGTAGCCCGGGAAAAATGGTTATATTTGCGAGATTTATATACTTCCGTATATATGGAAATCAAAAACGTGTACTGAGATGGCTACTGAAAATCCGAATCTTCCTGCTCCCGAGGAGCGAGTCAGCGATGCTGCTGAAGATGTGCAGACCGTAACTTCCGAAGTGACTTCCGAAGTCCCTGAAACCGAGGCCTCCGCAGCAGCGGAGGCGGAACCCGTCGTGGAAACACCCGCGGCAGAAGAACCCGAGACGGAAAAATCCGTTGCGGGAACGCCCGCGGCAGAGGTGCCCGCGGCAGAGGTGCCCGTGGCTGAAGCGCCTGCGGCGGAGGAGCCCGTGGCGGAACCCGAGGCCGCGCCGCGTGCGAAGCGTGCCCGTATCAAGCCCGTTGCCGAGGCGGTGGAGACCGAATCTGGCGAGGAGGCCGTGCCGGCCGGTGCCGAAGTGGATTTCGCGGACGAGGAGGCGGCGCTCGCCGCGCAGGATGCCGGGCTGGAACTGGAGGGCGAGACGGCTGAAGAGGCCGCTGCCGACCAACTGGCCCAGGAAGCGCCGTCCGCCGAGGACAAGTTTGCCGGGAAGGGCAAGGAAGAGCTGGTAGCCCTCTTTATGCGTATGCTCGAAGAGCAGCCCGTGCAGTCGATCCGCCGGGATGTGGAGGCGCTGAAGATCGCTTTCTACCGCATCCGCCGCGCCGAGGTCGAGGCCGCACGCCGCAAGTTCGTCGAGGAAGGGGGCCGCGAGGAGGATTTCGCACCGGCCGTGGACGGCGCCGAAGTACAGCTCAAGGAGTTGTTCAAGGAGTACCGCCATCGCCGCGACGAGTTCATCGCAAACCTCGAGGCCGAGAAGGAGAAGAACCTCCAGGTCAAGCTCGGGATCATCGAGGAGCTCAAGGAACTGGTCAATTCGGACGAGACGCTCAACCATACCTTCAATAAGTTCCGCGAATTGCAGCAGCGCTGGAAGGAGACCGGCATCGTGCCGCAGCAGAACGTCAAAGACCTGTGGGAGACCTACAACCTGCATGTCGAGAATTTTTACAGCTTCATCAAAATCAACAAGGAGCTGCGCGACCTCGACCTGAAGAAGAACTACGAGCAGAAGATCGCCCTCTGCGAGCAGGCCGAAGCGCTGGTGCTGGAGCCTTCGGTCGTGGAGGCGTTCCACAAGTTGCAGAAGCTGCATGACGAGTGGCGCGAGACGGGCCCCGTAGCCAATGAATATAAGGAGGTGCTCTGGGAGCGCTTCAAGGCGGCGTCGAGCCGTATCAACAAACAGCATCAGGAGCATTTCGAATCGCTCAAGGGCGAGCAGGTCAAAAACCTCGAACTCAAGACGGAGCTTTGTGCCGCCACCGAGGAGCTGGCCGCGCAGCCGCTCACGACCCGCAAGGAGTGGAACCGTGCGAGCGACCGCCTGCTGGAGATCCAGAAGACCTGGAAAACCATCGGCTTCGCACCCAAGAAGGACAACAACCGTATCTACGAGCGTTTCCGCACGGCATGCGACAGGTTCTTCGAGGCCAAGCGGCAGTTTTATGCCGGGGTGAAGACCGAGATGGAGCACAACCTGCAGCTGAAGACCGAGATATGCGAGGCCGCCGAGTCGCTGATGAACAGCGAGGAGTGGAAGAAGGCCACCGACGAGCTGATCGCCCTGCAGGCCCGCTGGAAGGAGATCGGTGCCGTGTCGCGCCGCCATTCGGATGCGATCTGGAAGCGTTTCCGTGCCGCATGCGACAAGTTCTTCGAGCGCAAGGCTTCGCATTTTGCCAGTGTGGACGGCGAGCACGAGGAGAACCTCCGGCAGAAACTCGCCTTGCTCGATGAGATGGCCGCGGCCGACGTCAAGGCCGGCGGATACGACGTGATCCGCGAGTTCCAGCGCCGCTGGGGCGAGATCGGGTTCGTGCCCATCAAGCAGAAGGATGCTGTCCAGAAGAAATACAAAGCCGCCGTCGATGCGCTGTTCAACACGCTGCGCGGTTCGGAGCGCGACCGTTCGATGAACCGTTTCCGCGAGAAGGTCTCGACGCTCAAATCGGCGGGCAGCAACCGCCTGCGTTCGGAGCGCGAGCGCCTTTACAATAAGGTGCGCCAGCTCGAACAGGAGATCGGCCTGCTGGAGAACAACATCGGTTTCTTCGCCAAGTCGAAGAACGCCGAGGCGCTCGTCGCCGATGTGAAGGCCAAGATCGACCGCGCCCGCGAAGAGATGGCCGCCGCGATCGAGAAGGTGAAGCTCATCGACCGCCAGGCACAGGAGGAGAACCAGGAGCACAACGAAAATAAATAGATATAGTCAGTAATGAAACTTTCCAAACCCAAGTACATATTTGTTACGGGCGGTGTCGCATCGTCGCTCGGCAAGGGTATTATTTCGGCCTCGATCGCCCGCCTGCTGCAGGCCCGAGGCTATTCGGTGACCATCCAGAAACTCGACCCCTACATCAACGTCGACCCCGGCACGCTGAACCCCTATGAACACGGCGAATGCTACGTGACCGAGGACGGCGCCGAGACCGACCTCGACCTGGGGCACTACGAGCGTTTCACGAACCAGCCCACGTCGAAGGCCAACAACGTCACGACGGGAAAGATCTACAAGAGCGTGATCGAGAAGGAGCGCAAGGGCGAGTACCTGGGCAAGACCGTGCAGGTCATCCCCCATATCACCGACGAGATCAAGCGCCGTATCCAGATGCTGGCGCAGAAGAAAGTTTACGACGTGATCATCACCGAGATCGGCGGTACGGTGGGCGACATCGAGTCGCTGCCGTTCATCGAATCGGTACGCCAGCTGCGCTATTCGCTGGGCTACAAGAGCACGGCCCTCGTGCACCTGACGCTGATCCCCTATATGGCCGCTTCGGGCGAGCTGAAGACCAAGCCCACGCAGCATTCGGTCAAGGCCCTGCTCGAAAACGGGTTGCAGCCCGACATCCTCGTGCTGCGCACGGAGCATCCGCTGTCGACCAACCTGCGCCGCAAGGTGGCGTTGTTCTGCAATGTCGACGCCAACGCCGTGATGGAGTCGATCGACGTCCCGACGATCTACGAAGTGCCGCTGAAGATGCACGAACAGCACCTCGATGAGGTGGTGCTCGACAAACTGAACCTGCCGGCCGAGAAGGAACCCGACATGGCGGCGTGGACGGCCTTCGTGGAGAAGGTGAAGCACCCTGCCAAGAAGATCGAGATCGCGCTGGTCGGCAAATATACCGAATTGCCCGACGCTTACAAGTCGATCTGCGAATCGTTCATCCACGCAGGCGCCGTGAACGACTGCAAGGTCAAGCTGCGCTATGTCAATTCGGAGAAGATCACCGCCGAGAATGTGGCCGAGAAGCTGGGCAGGATGTCCGGTATCCTCGTGGCCCCGGGCTTCGGCAACCGTGGCATCGAAGGCAAGATCGTCGCCGTGCGCTATGCCCGTGAGAACAAGATCCCGTTCCTGGGAATCTGCCTCGGCATGCAGTGCGCCGTGATCGAATTCGCGCGCAACGTGCTGGGCATCGCCGATGCGAACTCGAGCGAGATGGAGTCTACGCCCCATCCGGTGATCGACCTGATGGAAGAGCAGAAGGGGGTGACGGCCAAGGGCGGCACGATGCGTCTGGGCGCTTATCCCTGTACGCTGAAGAAGGGTTCGAAAGTCGCGGCGGCCTACGGCAAACTCCATATTTCGGAGCGCCACCGTCACCGTTACGAATTCAACAACGACTATATGGCTGCGTTCGAAGGTGCCGGTATGCAGGCCGTGGGCATCAACCCCGACACGGGGCTGGTCGAGGTCGTCGAGGTCGAGGGACATCCCTGGTTCGTCGGTACGCAGTACCATCCCGAGTACAAGAGTACGGTGTTGAGCCCCTCGCCGCTGTTCGTGGCATTTGTGGGAGCGGCGCTCGAATATGCCGGGAAGAAATAGTAACAACACTTATCACAGCGAAAGAACGAAACATTTTTAAATGGATAAAAAAACAATTTTAGGTATTGTCGTCGTGGCGGCGCTTTTCCTGGGGTTCGCCTATTTCAATACCAAACAGCAGGAGAAATATCAGCAGGAAATGGCCGCGTATCAGGCCTATCAGGATTCTGTGGCCGCTGCGACGCGCCCCGTAGTTCCCGTAGCCGACAGTACGGCC
The DNA here is from genome assembly GCF_000435435.1 of Alistipes sp. CAG:29. Lineage (NCBI taxonomy): Bacteria > Pseudomonadati > Bacteroidota > Bacteroidia > Bacteroidales > Rikenellaceae > Alistipes > Alistipes sp. CAG:29. Next base: position 80,041 of record NZ_FR893478.1, read on the forward strand.
GTGGCGGCTTCGGATACGGCTGCGCCCGAGGCTGCGGCAAATGCCGCCGATGCCGTACGCCGGCAGCAGGTCGCTGCGTTGGGCGAATACCTCGCCGGTGCGCGTGACGCGGAGGCGGAGGAGTTTACCGTCGAGAACGATGTGATGATCGTGACCTTTTCGACCCGCGGCGGCCGGATCACGGGCGTGACGCTCAAGGATTATACCAAGTATGCACCCCGCGGCAAGCGTGACCAGCTGATCGAGCTGATGGATCCCGCGAGTGCCAGGTTCGACCTTTCGTTCTACGTGAAGAACGGGTTGAACAACGTCAAGGTCAACACGATGGACTATGTCTTCCGGGCGCAGCCCGAGCAGGTCGAAGGCGATGCCCGGAGGGTGGTGATGCGCCTGCCCGTGGCAGCGGATGCCTGGCTCGAATATGAGTACCTTATATATAATAAGCAGGTGCCCGAGCGCGACTACCTCGTGGACTTCAACGTGCGGCTGGTGAATATGGCGCCGCAGATGGCCAACCAGGCGTCGATCGGTATCGACTGGTCGAACAATTCCTACCAGAACGAAAAGGGATTCCAGAACGAGAACATGTACACGACGATTTCGTACCGGTTCCCGGGCGAGAGCTCGATCGAGGATCTGGGGATGAGCGAAAAATCCAAGTCGAAGAGCATCTCCACATCGGTCAACTGGGTGGCTTTCAAGCAGCAGTTCTTTTCGTCGGCGTTCATCGCCCCGCAAAATGTCACCAACGCCAACCTGGCGTTCGATACGGCGGCTCCCGGTTCGGAATTGCTGAAGAGTTTTTCGGCGCAGATGACCGTGCCCTATACGGTGCAGACCGAAGGGTATGATTTCGCATTCTATTTCGGCCCGAACAAATACGCCATCCTCAAGAAGGTCGTCGCTGCGGACGGCGAGGAACTGCACATGGAGCGCCTGATCCCGCTGGGATGGGGTATCTTCGGCTGGGTGAACCGCTGGTGCGTGATCCCGGTCTTCGACTTCCTGCGCAACTATATCGCCAGCTTCGGCATCATTATCCTGATCCTGGTGATCCTGGTGAAACTCGTCATCTCGCCCCTCACGTACAAGAGTTACGTTTCGATGGCAAAGATGCGCCTGATAAAACCGCAGGTGGACGAGCTCAACAAGAAATACCCCAAGAAGGAGGACGCCATGAAAAAACAGCAGGCGACGATGGAGCTCTACAAAAAAGCGGGCATCAACCCCATGGGCGGATGTATCCCCATGCTGATCCAGATGCCGATCCTGATCGCCATGTTCCGTTTCTTCCCGGCTTCGATCGAGCTGCGCGAACAACCGTTCCTCTGGGCCGACGACCTTTCGTCGTACGACAGCATCGTGAACCTGCCGTTCTCGATCCCGTTCTACGGCGACCATGTGAGCCTTTTCGCCTTGCTGATGGCCGTGTCGCTGTTCGGGTATTCGTATTTCAACTACCAGCAGACGGCTTCGTCCCAGCCCCAGATGGCCGGTATGAAGTTCATGATGGTCTACATGATGCCGATCATGATGCTGTTGTGGTTCAACAGCTATTCGAGCGGCCTTTGCTACTACTACCTGCTGTCGAACCTCTTTACCATCGGCCAGACGTTGCTGATCCGCCGCATGGTCGACGACGATAAGATCCATGCCGTCATGCAGGCCAATGCCGCCAAACGGAGCAAGGGCAAGAAGTCGAAGTTCCAGCAGCGCTACGAGGAGCTCCTCCGCCAGCAGGAGGCGCAGCAGCGTACCAAACGCAAGTAAACGGTTCGCACCGGCGCAGGGCCGGCGGCGGGGATTGCCGGATACGGTGCAGGCCGATGCGTGAAGCCCGGTGGCCCGCGCGGTTCCGCGAAGCCCGACGATACGCGATATGAATAGGCCGGAGGCGGTTCCTGCGATGCGGGTTTCCGGCTCCGGCCTCGTTTTTGCTCCGTCGGGTTTGCGATCGTATATCCCGACTACGCGGCGGCGGCCTTTTCAGGTGTTGCCGGGCGGCGAGGCAGAAGTCTCCTCGGAAAGCGCTCAGGGGAGGATCGGGCCGCGGGCGCAGCCGGGGCTGTGCACAACAGCTGCCGGGGCGCGCAGCCGGAGATGAATAAATCCGGGCAGCAAGGTCGAAGTTGCCTCGGGGCGGGACGGAGTTTCGGGCGCGGCCCGGGAGGGGGCACGACAGCTGCCGGAGTACGAAGCCGGGTGTGAATCCGGGGCGCAGGATTTGGAGTACGGAAATCCAGGGGCGCAGAGTGGGGAACGAAAATCCGGGCCGTGAGGCCGGGCGTATCAAGTATATGATTGCCAAATAGTATTGCAGATAACGATGAAACGAACTTTTTTTGTATTGCTCCTGTTGACGGCCGGAACCGCACTCCAGGCGCAGACACTGGGCGGGGAGTATCGCCTGTCGCGGGTTTTCCCGGTCGAAGGCCGGCAGGGGATCGCCGCTGACTCGAACTACTATTATGTTTCGGGCAGCACGGTGCTCTACAAGTACGACAAGCAGGGGCGGCTGGTCGCCCGTAACGGGCAGCCGTTCGAAGGGTTGCCGCTCGCCGCGAACCATATCGGCGATATCGACGTCTGGAACGGTGAGATTTATGCCGGCATCGAGACTTTCGAAGACGGCAAGGGTGAGAATATCCAGGTCGCCGTGTACGATGCCGACGACCTGACATGGAAGCGGTCGATCGATTGGGAACCGGCTTCGGGGCAGGTCGAGGTGTGCGGGCTGGCCGTAGACCGCGACCGGAATATGGTCTGGATGGCCGACTGGATCGACGGGCGCTACCTGTACGGTTATGACCTGGCGACGGGTAAGTATGTGCGCAAAGTCCACCTGCGCCCGGTGCCGCAGTGGCAGCAGGGGATATATATGGCCGGCGGGCAGATGCTCATTTCGGCCGACGACGGCGATGCCGACCTGGACGAGCCGGACAACCTCTATATTGCCGACCTGCGCGACGGGAAAAGCTATGCTGCGGTGTTGCCGTTCCGTATGATGTCCGATTTCCGGCGCGCGGGCGAGATCGAGGGACTGACCGTCGACCCTGCGACGGACGAGCTGCTGGTACTTTCGAACCGGGGTTCGCGCATCGTGCTGGGAATGGTCAGGGGTTTCTACCCGGGGTACGACAGCGAACTGCACGAAGTGTATGTCTATGAAAAGGTAAAATAGGAAAAGTCCCGGAAGGGACTTTTTTTGTTGAGGGGTATGTGCCGGATGCCGATCTCGTTGCCGCCAGCCGATGCCTTTGCGTGCGCTTTTTCGGGATTTACTTCGCCCGTCTGGCTTCCGGCATCCTGTTTTCGGGACGCCCGGTTTCGCGGATGGGCGTTTCCCGTTTCCCGTTGCTCTTTGTGCGAGCGTTCTTATTTTGCTGACGACTGACGACGTTTTGCCGATGGCTGACGACAGGGGGCTGTCCGCGGGTATCCGCTTGATTTGCCGGGCGGGCCCTGGCCGTCGCTATATCTTTTCCCGTTCCCGGTCTTCGAGGATAGCGTCGAAATTCTCCTCCGCCCATCCGATAAGCGCTGTGAGGTGGGGCATGAGCGACTCGCCGCGGGGCGTGAGCGCATATTCCACGCGGGGCGGCACCTCGGGGTAGACCTTGCGCGACAGCAGCCCGTCCTGTTCCAGCTTGCGGAGTGTCGATGTGAGCATCTTCTGCGAGATGTCGGCCGTCCGGCGGTGGATTTCCGAAAAACGCAGGCACCCGCTCGTATGGAGGTTGTAGAGTACCAGCAGCGACCACTTGTCCCCGAAGCGGTCGACGATATGGCGGATCGGGCAGTGGGCGTAGGTCGGGTGTGCGGTTTTTTCCATGTCCGTTCGGGGCGGTCTTTCTTTCCTTATTCTACATACAACACCAGTCCCTTGAGGTACTCGCCTTCGGGGTGGTAGATGCTCACCGGGTGGTCGGCGGGCTGCGTCAGCTGGTGCAGGATGCGCACGTTGCGGCCCGCGATGGCCGCAGCCGAGAAGATCATCGTGCGGAACAGCTCCTTCGACACCGCCTGCGAGCAGGAGAACGTGAAGAGGATGCCGCCGGGGCGTATCTGCGAGATGGCGCGGGCGTTGAGGCGCTTGTAGCCCTGCATGGCATTACCCAGCACCTTGTGGTGCTTGGCGAAGGCCGGCGGGTCGAGGATGATCAGGTCGTATTTGTCTTCGATGTCCTTGAGGTACTCCACGGCATCGGCGGCCGTTTCCGTAAAGTTGGCCTGCGGGCCGAAGTTGAGTTTCATGTTTTCCGTGGCCAGCACGACGGCGCGTTCCGAAGAGTCCACCGAGCAGACCTTCTCGGCGCCACCGGCCATGGCATAGACCGAGAAGCCCCCCGTGTAGCAGAAGGTGTTGAGCACCGTGCGCCCCTTCGAGTAGCGTTTGACCAGCTCCCGGTTTTCGCGCTGGTCGAGGAAGAACCCGGTTTTCTGCCCCTGCTCCCAGTTGACGAGGAATTTCTCGCCGTTCTCCGTCACCACGTGCGCCGAATGGTCGGAGCTCCCCCACAGGTATCCGTCCACGGCACCCAGCCTGGCGTTGAAGGGCACGGTTTGCGAACTTTTGTCGTAGATGGCCGTGATGCGGTCGCCGTAGGCAGCCAGGATCGCCCGCGCAATATCCTGGCGGGCAAGGTACATGCCGACGGAGTGGCACTGGACGACGGCCACCGTGCCGTAGATGTCCACCACGAGTCCCGGCAGCCCGTCGCCCTCGCCGTGGACGAGGCGGTAGCAGTCCGTGTCGGGGTTGTCCGTGAGTCCGAGCGTGCGCCGTACGTCGTAGGCCACGGCGATGCGCCGGTTCCACCAGGCCTGGTCGATCGGTTCCTTGTCGAATGTAAGCACACGCACAGCGATCGAGCCGATCTGGTAGTGTCCCAGGGCGATGAAATCGCCCGTGCGGGTATATATTTCGACCAGGGCGCCTTCCGTGATTTCCGATTCGTCTTCAGCCTTGATGTGGTCGATGGCGCCCGAGAAAATCCACGGGTGGCGGCGCATGAGTGATTCTTCCTTGCCTTTGCGCAGGTATACTTGGGGTGTCATAATTCGGGATGTTTGATTTTGGGTGTGTGAAGCAGTCGGTCGTAGATCGCCGTGCAGACCCACGCATCGGTCGCGGCGTAGAGTTTTTGTTTGTCGGTGAATGTCGCGGCCTCCCAGTTGCTCAGCCGCTGGGCTTTCGATACGCGCTGCCCCAGCACGATGGCCGAGAGTTTGCGCAGGCTCTTCTCCCCGATGCCCCACTGGGGGGCTATCGTTTGCAGGTCGACGAACCCTGCGTCGCGGAAATGGCGTATCTGGCGCAGCGAGCGCAGGTCGCCGGCGACGTCGGCGCCGATCTTCAGGATCTCCTTGCTTTCGAGCACCTGCAGGATCGGCTTAGCGAACGGGATCTTGTTCAGCCGGAAAAGGAAGCATAGCTGCGGCGTGGAGAGTTGCAGCAGCGACACGCGGAACGTCACCCCGGGCCGGAACGACGGGCGGGTCTCGGTGTCGAAACCGATGACGCGTTGTTTCATCAGGAATTTGCAGGCGGGGACGATGTCGCGCTCATTGTCGACGATGCGTATTTCGCCCCTGAATTCGATGGCCGGAAGCGCTGCGGCCTCCTCGTTGCTGATCTTATCCGTAAAGTTGTTTGTCGTAGTCATGCCGTGGAACATTCTCACAAAAATAGGGAATTATTTCCGGAAAACGGCATGCGGGGCGATTTTTTACATCCCCGCGGGCGGTTACGACCCTATTTTAACCCGATTTTCCCGTCCCTGCCCGTGCCGGCGATGCCTTCGTCGAGCAATTCGCGCAGCGCCCGGCCTATCTGCTGTGCCTCCCCGGGGAATTCCGCGGCCAGTTCGTGCGGGTCGGCAGCCCCGCGGGACAACCTTTGGAGCAGTTTTTCGCGCAGCCCGCCGTCGGATGACGGCGCAGCGCCGTCCTGCGCCTGCCGCTTCCCGGCACGTTTGTGTGCGAGGCAGATGTCGCATACGCCGCATGCCGCAGGGGCGCCCTCGCCGAAATACCCTTCCAGGACGGCGCTGCGGCAACGGGTCTCGTTCGCGGCGTAGGCGAGCATGTGTTCGAAGCGTTCGCGCATCAGCTCCTGCCGCCGTTTGTAGGTCTCGGGGGCGATGTAGAGGTCGGCGCGGGGCAGCCGCTCCTCGTCCATGAAGAGGATCGGCGAGCGGTTGGAGGGGACGTAGCGGATCACGCGCAACTGCCAGAGGCGTTTGAGCAGCTCCTTGACCCGCTGCACGGTATAGCCGCTCCAGGTGGCGATCTCGCCCTCGTCGATCTGCCGGAATTCGGTGAAGACCCCGTTGTAGAGGCGCAGCAGCGTGCGGATGAAGTGATCCAGCTCGTCGCGCTGTACGCGGAGTTTGTAGAGGTCGTCGCGGCTCACGCAGAACATGATCCGCGCCGGGTTCTCCTGTGCGTCGGTCAGCGTCATGTAACCGTTCTGCTGCAGGAGCTTCAGGGCGCTTACGACCGTGCCGGAGTAGAGGTGCTCGCGGGCGCAGAAGTCGTGGATGTTGAACAGGAACGATGCCTGGGCGCCGTCGCCGATGCCGACCTGCAGGTAGGAGCAGACCCGTTCGTAGATGTCCTTGATCTTTTCGAGCGGCGGGAACTCCTGCTCGAAACGCCGCACGATGCGTTCGCCGTCGTCCGACGATACCAGCAGCAGGGCGTAGCTCCGCATGCCGTCGCGGCCCGCTCGGCCGGCCTCCTGGTAGTAGCTCTCGAGCGAGTCGCACATGCTGTAATGGGCGACGAAGCGCACGTCGGGTTTGTCGATGCCCATGCCGAAGGCGTTGGTGGCGACCATCACGCGCGTCCTGCCCGAGACCCACTCCTCCTGTCGTAGCGAGCGTTCGGCATGCCCCATGCCCCCGTGGTAGGCCGCGGCCGTTATACCCTCCCTGCGCAGCATGTCGGCGACCTGCTCGGTGCCTTCGCGCGTACGGACGTAGACGATGCCCGAACCGGGGACGTTGCGTACCAGGCGCAGCAGCTGCCCGTTCTTGTCGTCGGTGTGGCGGACGCTGTACGAAAGGTTGGGACGTGCGAAGCTGCTCCGCAGGATATGCGGTTCGCCGAACCGCAGGTGGCGCATGATGTCTTCGGCCACGAGTTTCGTGGCCGAGGCCGTGAGCGCCAGCACCGGGACACCGGGCAACTTCTCGCGCAGCTCGGCGATGCGCAGGTACGAGGGGCGGAAATCGTAGCCCCACTGTGAGATGCAGTGGGCTTCGTCGACGGCCACGAGCGATACGTTCATGCGCACGACGCGCAGGCGGAAGGCCTCTGTTGCGAGCCGCTCGGGGGCGACGTAAAGGAACTTGACGTCGCCGTAGACGCAGTTGTCCAGCGCGATGTCGATTGCACGCGGCGAGAGCCCCGAATGGATCGCCACGGCCGGGATGTGCCGTGCCCGCAGGCGGTCGACCTGGTCTTTCATCAGGGCGATCAGGGGCGTCACGACGATGCACAGCCCCTCCTGCGCAAGCCCGGGGATCTGGTAGGTAAGCGACTTTCCGCCGCCCGTGGGCATCAGGGCCAGGGTGTCGCGCCCGTCCATCACCGAACGGATGATACGCTCCTGTACGGGCCGGAATTCGGTGAAGCCCCAGTAGTGTTTCAGCACGTCGTATATCTTGTCCGCTGGCCTTTCCATGAATACAAAGGTAGGAAAAATTAGGTGTTTCCCGGAATTTTTTATACTTTTGCATCGGATTAGACGTTCGACAAATGAAGATAAGCGAAAAATTCAAAGTGCGCGAGATGGCGGGGGAGCATGTGATTATCATGCCGGGCCGCTGCGGTGCCGACATGACCCGTATCCTGGCGCTCAACGATTCGTCGCTCTATCTTTGGGAGGCGCTCGGCGGCAAGGACTTTACCACCGGGGATGCAGCCGCCCTGTTGTTGGAGCGTTACGACGTGGACGAAGCCACCGCACAGCGCGATGCCGAGGCCTGGGCTGCGAAGCTCGCCGAATGCGGCGTGCTGGAGTAACCGGCGGCACGTGTCCGGCGCACGGACGGAAAACTTGAAAGGTAGCATGAAATTGAAAAGACTCATATCGCTGTTGCTGCTCGCCATCTACCTGACGGCGTGGGGCGGCCCTGCGTATGTGTCGCTTTCGTGCAAGTGCGTCACGATGTCGTCGCATGTCTGCTGCCACCACTGCCAGCACGGCGCCGATGCCGCGGGTGCCGGCGAGTCGCTGAAGGCTCCCTGCTGCGGCAACCACCATTCGACCGAAATCGAACTCTATACGGGTTCCTCTTCCGATAACCACGAGAAATTCATCCGCTGCACGGTCACCGACCTGCCGCCCGCATTGGTTGCGGAGGCTCCGGTTGCGGCCGACCTCAAGCTCTTCGGGGAGACGCTTCCCGAACGCGGCGCTCCTTTCGTCATGCGGGGCCATGTGCGCTCCGCAGGGCTTCGTGCCCCTCCCGCATTGGCTTAAAACCTTTTTGGGACGGATGCTGCGCGCATCCGCCCGCAAATAGTTTTAACCAATAACGGAATGTAATGAAAATCAACAAAATCATTTTATCTGTTTCTTCCCTTGCCGTGTGCGGTACCCTCTGCGCACAGGATTTGCGGGGTGTAGTCCGCGACGCCGACAACCAGCCGCTGGTGGGCGCTTCGGTTTACTGGGAGGGTACTACGATCGGTGCCAGCACCGATGCCCAGGGGGCGTTCCTGCTCCACCGGGTAAAAGGTTACGACAATCTGGTCGCCTCGTATCTGGGATATGTGAACGACACGCTGCGTGTGGCAGGCGGTGCGGAGCGTATCGAATTCACACTCGCTTCCGAAGGCGTGGCGTTGGAGGACGTGGTGGTCGAGGGTAACCTGAGCGGCAACTTCGTCAAGCGTGACGGCATCGTCAAGGGCGAGATGATCTCGTTCGCGGGCCTCTGCAAGATGGCCTGCTGCAACCTGGCCGAGAGCTTCGAGAACTCGGCGTCGGTGACCGTCGGGTACAGCGATGCCATTTCGGGCGCACGGCAGATCAAGATGCTCGGCCTGGCAGGTACCTACACTCAGATACTCGACGAAAACCGCCCGATCATGCGCGGGCTGAGCGCCCCCTACGGACTGAGCTACACGCCCGGCATGTGGCTCAATTCGATTCAGGTGTCGAAGGGCGTGGCATCGGTGACTGCCGGGCATGAGGCCATCACGGGGCAGATCAACCTCGAGCACCGCAAGCCGACGGACGACGAGAGGCTGTTCGTGAACCTCTATCTGGACGACGAACTGCGCCCCGAGGCCAACATCTCGACGGCGTTCCCCGTCACGAAGGACAAGAAACTGTCGAGCGTCATCCTGCTCCACGGTTCGATGGATACCGACGTCCGCAAGATGGATCACAACGACGACGGATTCCGCGACCTGCCGATTTCCGACCAGATCAACGTGGCCAACAAGTGGCTTTATGCGGCCGATAACGGTACGCAGATCCGCTGGGGATGGAAATTCGTACAGGAGAACCGCCTGGGCGGTATGCTCGACTACAAGAATTCGATGCGCGACGAGATGGAGAAGAACTGGGACTGGAAGGAGACGGGCGCCGATATGCCCCTCTACGGTTCGAAGATCCGCAACCGCGGCGCGAACGGTTATTTTAAAATAGGTATGCCCGTCGGCCCGTCGGTCTACGATGCCGACGAGCAGGATGAGATGCGTTCGAACCTGGCTTTCGTGGCCGATTTCGACCACTTCAACGAGAACGCCTATTTCGGGCTGAACGACTACCGCGGCAATGAGAATACGCTCTCGCTGAACCTCATGTACAACCACTATTTCACCTACCGGTCGTCGCTGATCGTCGGTGCACAGGGACATTTGCAGTACTACCGCGAGAGTTTTGCCAACAACACCCCGTGGATTGCGGCAGCTCCGGCTACGCTCTACGACTTCGACCGCAACGAGCAGGAAGTGGGTGCCTATGCCGAGTATACCTATTCGATCAAGGACAAGTTCTCGGTCGTGGCGGGTATCCGCGGCGATTACAATGCGTTTTATGACAAGTTCTTCGTGACGCCCCGCGGGCATATCCGCTGGAACATCACCCCCTCGACCACGCTGCGCGGCTCGGCCGGCCTGGGATACCGTTCGACCAATGTCATCACCGACAACATCGGTATGCTGGCGACCGGACGGCAGATCGTAATCCCCGATTTCGACGGTTTCAACCGGCTGGAGAAGGCACTTACGGTGGGCGGAAGCCTCACGCAGACCTTCGGGCTGGTCAGTCCCGGCGACGCAACGCTGAGTTTCGACTATTTCCGTACGCAGTTCTACAATTCGGTGATCGCCGACCAGGAGTATAGCGCCGACCAGATCGTGCTCTATAATTCGGACAAGCGTTCCTATACGGATACCTACCAGATCGACTTTTCGTGGACGCCTGTCGAACGGTTGGACATCTTCGCCACGTTCCGTTATACGGACAGCGAGATGACGATCGACCGCCCCGACGGAAAGACCGCCCGCGTGGAACGGCCGCTGGTGAGCCAGTACAAGACGCTGCTCAATATCCAGTACGCCACGAAATTCCGCCGTTGGGTGTTCGACGCGACGGCACAGCTGAACGGCCCTGCGCGCATCCCGACACAGACGGGCGACCTGGCCGACGACAAGTATTCGCCGCGCTACCCGATGTTCTTCGCCCAGATAAGCCGCAAGGTCGGCAAGTTCGACATCTATGCCGGTTGCGAGAACATCGCCGACTACCGCCAGCACGACCCGATCCTCAATGCGGACAACCCCTATTCGACGGGTTTCAACTCGATGAACGTATGGGGGCCGCTGATGGGGCGCAAATTCTATATCGGCCTGCGGTTCAATTTGTATTGATTAATCTTTAAATAAACACCAGGATGAAGAAAATTTTAATGCTGTGCCTTGCACTCGTGATGGGTGTGGGCATGTGTGCAGCGCAGAAGGCTGCCGACAAAAAGACGGTGACGACGGTTTTCACGACCGACATCGACTGTGAACACTGTGTCAAGAAGATCATGAATAATGTCCCCTCGCTCGGCAAGGGCGTCAAGGACGTGAAGGTCGACCTGCCCAAGAAGGAGGTGACCGTGGTCTACGATTCCACGAAAAACAGCGACGAGAATATCGTCAAGGGTTTTGCTTCGATCAAAGTCAAGGCCGAACCGAAAAAAGCCGACACGAAGAAATAACGCCGGCGGGTTTTGTTATCGAAAAGGGAGGACATCATTGTCCTCCCTTTTGTTTCGGTTGTTGGGCGGGCTCCTGTACTGCCGTCGGTTTCCCCCGATCCGCTATTCACTGTCCGCTATCCGCCGTCTGCTGTCTACCGTACGATTCCGGACGACAGCCGATAAGGGCCGGTGCATGCCGAACGACGGCCGGGAGTGTTCCGCAGGCCCGGAATCCGCCCGGCTGCCGGTGTGCCCGGTTTATCGGTGCGGGTGCCCGTTTGTTTTCATGGCATTGTGCCTGCGCCTGCGCAGGTAGAGGTCGAGCCCTGCGAGGCCGAGGAACGTTGCGGCGATAAAGACGTAGAACAGGGACAGCCGCCTGCTTTCGGCCGGGAAATCCGGTTCGGGAAATTTTAGGGAGCCCGGGCTTGTGAACGCGGGCATGTCGGGGAATGAAGGCATGTCGGGGAATGAAGGCATGTCGGGCAGATGCAGCCCGACGCCCGGTTCGTACCAGAAATACCAGGCGAGCCCGGCGATCACCGCCAGCAGGCAGAGTACGCCCGCCGTGCCCAGCAACCATGTTTCGCGCCGTTCGCGCCGCGCCGATTCGCGTTCCAGCCGTTCCATGAGCCTCTCGCAGAACCCTTCGGGCAGTTGCGTACCCGGGGCTTGCTCCAGCGCGCGACGGATTATGTTATTTTTCGCTTCCATGCAGTTGCGTATTTACCAGTATATACAGTTTTTTGCGGATGCGGTGGAGCCGTACTTTGATGTTGGACTCCGACATCTGCGTGATCCCGGCGCATTCGCTTACGGAGTACTCTTCGTAGTAGAAGAGCGTGACGAGTGCCCGCTCTTCGGGCTCCAACTCACCGACGGCACGGGTCAGAGCGTCGAGGTATTCCTGCCTTCCCTCCCAGGCATCCATCCGCTCGGCTTCGCTGTCGGGCAGGTTCGCCAGCCGCGCCTGGTCGATGCAGGCCCATTCGCGTTTGCGGCGCCGTGTCTCGGAGACCGCCGTGTTGTAAGCGATCCGGAAGAGCCAGGTCGGGAACGAACTGCGCCCGTTGAACCTGTGCAGGTTGCGGAACGCCTTGAGGAAAACGTCCTGAGCCAGCTCCTCGGCATCCTCTGCGCAGCCGACGATGCGGGAAACCAGCGTGTAGACCACCCGCCCGTACCGCCGGGCAAGGATGGCATACAGATCGGTTTCTCCGTTTACGATCCGTCGGATCAGCTCCAGTTCCTCCTGTTGTTGCATTGCTATCCGGTTAGACGCATTTTGCCTGGAAAGGTTACATGCCGACGCCGTTTTTCCGGAACCTGTAACCTTTTTCCCGGAGCTGCGTCTAATAAGGCAAAGATCGCAAAAACGAATTGGTAATCTTTAATACTTTTAAAAATTATGATGGATTTTATTTTTGTTCCCCTGGTCGTAGGCGTGATTACGCTGGGAATCTACAAGTTCTTCGAATTGCTCGTGTGCCGTCGCGAGCGCCGCATGATCATTGATAAAATGGACGGCAATGCTCTGATCGACTACCTGAAGTTCGTACCGATGGGGGTGAGGATCGGCGCTCCCGTGTCGGTGCGTCCCGTGTCGGGCGGGGTGTCCGGAACCCTGAAGGCCGGTTGCCTTTTGCTGGGCATCGGTTTCGGGCTGCTCTTCGCCTTCATGTTGCTGAACTGGTGTGCCTATGATGCTTCGTATGAAATGCGGAGCATCGTCTACGGCGGGTCGGTTCTCTGCTTCGGCGGCGTCGGACTGATCGTTTCGTTTGTCGTCGAGCGCAATATCGTCGGCAGGGAGTGCAAATAACCCGGCTTTTCCGGATGGAAAAAGGAGTATCCCGCTTTTGGGGGATACTCCTTTTGGTTTTGCCGGGGACCGTGCGGCGCACCGGGGGCGGGACGGTTTGCTGAGGGCCATGCGGCGCACCGGGGGCAGGACAATTTGCCGGGGGGCGGTTGTCGGGGCGGAACGGTCGGGGCGGAACGGTTTGCCGGAACTCGGACGCCTGCCGTTTGCCGGCCGCGCGGCCTTATTCCATCGGCCGGATGCGCATCTCGGTTACGCCTTCCAACTCCCGCACGAGGCGGTCGATGTCGGTCTTTTCCTCGACTTCGCCGTAGTGGTAGGGGTAGAAGATCGTCGGCCGGATCGCCTTGACGGCCTCGACGGCCTGGTCGACGGTCATCGTGGAGGGCTGGTCGACGGGCAGCAGGA
>NZ_FR893478.1:93497-100680 GCF_000435435.1 Alistipes sp. CAG:29
AGGGAAGGCGATGTCGATATTCTTCAGCGCCTTCAATTCGGGCGTGGGTTCGGTATCGCCCGCGATGTAGATGCGCGAGCCGCCTATCGTGAGCACGTAGCCGCAGTCCTCACGCTCTTTGGGGTGGAATTGCAGATGCCCGTCGGTGGTGTTGTAGGCAGCCACGGCCTCGACTTTCAGGTAATCGCGCGGCGTGGCGACACTGCCCGGGCGCATCGTGTAGCAGTTCATTTCGAACGCCTCGGCCGATGTGCGGTCGCAGAGTATCTCGGTCTGCGGGGTCTGGATCGCTTCGACGGCCGCCACGTCCAGGTGGTCGTAGTGCGAGTGGGTGATAAGTACCACGTCGGCCTTGGGCAGGGCGGCGTAGTCGGCATAGCCGCTTACGGGATCTACGTAGATGTATTTTCCGCCGGCCTCGACCGAAAGCGAGGCGTGTCTGAAAAAGGTGATCGTGATTTGCGTACCGTCGCGCGTCGTGAGCGTGTCGGCAGGGTATTCGGGAGCTTTCTTTCCGCATCCGAAAAACGATAGGATCGACATAAGCAACAAGAGTTTTGGGTTTATGCTCAAATATTATATATTACAACGCCAATATAGTGAAAAAAAGTGAAATATTCGTACCTTTGAGCCGCAATCGAACCTGGGAAAACGTTGGGGCCGGTTTCCGGGAAGTTTTCTGTGCCGGGCCTGGCGCACCTTTTGGCGGCGATGATTTGGGGCCGGATGCCCGGTTTGCAGGATGAAAATAGAATAATTCGCACATTTTTCATGCCCGGGCGCAGTATTTTTCGAATCGGGACGTTTATAGGAATAAAGTATTATTAAAATTGTATATGATGAAAAAATTTTTGTTTGTGGCGGCGGCGGTAGTAGCGTCGATGGTTTTCACCGGGTGTATCAACGAGGACGACACCTATAAGAAGTTGCAACCGGTTGAGAAGGGGATCAACATCTACAACTGGACATCCAGCCAGTATTCCATGGCGACCGAGCAGGCCAACATCGGTCTGCGTATGGCGATGCTTGTGGCCGAAGCCCACAAGCAGGGGGTGGATAACTTCGAGGATGTGAAAATCGAAGGCATCTCCATCAAGGGCAAGTTGCTCGGCACCTCTTCGAAGATCGAAAAGACGACCACTGGCTACAAAATCACTTTCAATCCTGCATATATGGACATGGACGGCTATTCGCGCGAGGGCGCCGTGCTGATCGACACGGGCGGGGCCCCGCTGCTCGAAGATGCCGTGGCCGGAAAGGTCTGGTCGGTGACGTTCGACGAAAAACTGGTGCTGGTTGCCACCAACGGCAATACGTCGGTAAAGGCTTCGCTGGTGGGCGGTTCCACGCAGCTCTACAACGATGAAAACGGAGCCTATGCGATCAGCATTGCGAATCAGGCCTGCTACCTCGATTCGGGCAGCAATTTTACCTCGAATTGGGGCGGCCGTATGACGTTGAAGCCCCATAACATGAATTTCACCTATTCGGATTGCATGGGCGAGAAGTTCGTCGTGAACACGACGGGTGCAATTTACGGCCCTTCGTTCTATACGATGGACAATGCAACGTCTCTGGAGCTGAGCATGACGCTGACGGATGTCGAGTATTACACGAGGTCGAGCATCCGCGAAGGTAAGTTCGAGGCGATGATGACCGGCGGGTACGATTTTACGGCCTTCCCCTCTCCGAAAGTGACGGTGAAATATGCCGTAAGTGCCGACGGCAAGAAATTGCTGACGACGATCGAATATGCAGGAAATACGGTGACGATCTAATTTTGATTGTAAAAAGTAAATGCGGTGCGAAAATTCGCACCGCATTTTTATTTTCCGGGCGGCCTGTTGGCCAAGTGGCCGGTTGACTGGCGGATTGCCGGGCGGTCTGTTGTCTGGGGGGGGCGGATGGGGGGCTGTTTGTCGGGGACTTGCTCCGGTGATGTTTTGTAGGCGGTGGCTCCGGTGCTGCCCGGTCGTACCAGGGGGCGTTTTGCCGGGAGGTTGCTCCGGGGTAACCCGGATACGTGGTTGCTTTCTGTCGTTCCGTGCCCTGCCCGGGATTTATTTCCCGTCCGTTGCCTTTGTCTGGAGCTCCGCGCTTTTTGACTGCCTGTCGAGCCGCATGACCGAGGGGATGCAGAAAGCCGTGAGTCCGAGCGTGCAGATCACAAGTCCTGCGATGACGAAGGTCGTGGTGAGCCCGACCTGTTCGGCCAGGAACCCCGTACCGAGCAGTCCGATAGCCGACGGAAGCAACCCGAAGCTGTAATAGAGCGACATCACGCGCCCCAGGACACCCGCGTCGATGCGGGTCTGTACGACCGCCACGAACGATGCGTTGAAGATGCCGCCCGCGATGCCCTCGATGCACGAGAGCACGGCGAAGAGGGCGAAGGCCCCCGGCGAAAGCATACCCGACAGCGTGAACGATACGCCGACGATGAAGTTCATCAGGTTGATCAGGACGATGCGGTTGACGCGGTAGACGCGTGCGCCCATGATGGCGCCGCCGACAAGCGCTCCGCCGCCCCATACGATCTCGATGAGACTCATGTCATAGGTGCTGCCGCCGAAATGTTGCAGGGTCATCAGCGGGAACATCACGCCGACGGGCATGATGAAGAAGAGCACGAGGATCGTCAGCGTGAAGAGCCATGCCATCCCCGGTACGGCGGTGATGGCGCTGAATCCCTCGCGGAACTCCCTCCAAAGATTTGGTTTGAGTGTGCCCCGCACGGGATTGGGGATGTGTACGAACAGCAGCGAGGTGCAGGCGATGATGGCGCCGGCGACGTCCAGAAGCAGGATATTGCCGATGCCCGTGAAGCTGATGAGCACGGCGCCCAGTGCTGGGCCGATGATGTTCGACAGCGAATTGATGATCTGGTTGATGCCCGCCACCCGGGTCAGCTGGGCCTCGGGAGCCAGCAGCGGCACGGAAGCCTGCATGGATGGCGAATGGAAGGCCGATCCCACCGAGCGGCAGGCCAGCAGGATGTAGATATGCCACATCTGCGCCACGTCGAACCAGAAAAGCACGGCCAGGATGAGCGTGCAGAACGCGATGAAGCTGTCGGCCAGGATCATCGTGCGTTTGCGATCCCATCGGTCGACGTAGACCCCGACGACCGGGCCCAGCAGCGATTGGGGCAGCATACCCGCAATTGCTGCCAGCGCCAGCACCTCGGCCGAACCGGTCTCGATACTCATCCAGAAGATGATCGCGTAGCCGACGACCGAGCTGCTGAGGATCGAGGCGAGCTGCCCGCTCCAGATGATCCCGAATGTCTTTTTCCAGTTTTCCATGCTTGTTTCGCGGTGATGCCAAAAAAGGCGGACACCGAGGTGTCCGCCGCTGCAAACCCTTCCGTGAAAGGGTTTATTTAACTGCTTTAACTATTGCCTCGAATGCTTTTGGCTCGTTCATCGCCAGGTCGGCCAAAACCTTGCGGTTCAGTGCGATGCCCTTGGCGTTGAGTTTGCCGATAAATTGTGAATAGGTCATTCCCTGTGCGCGGACTGCTGCGTTGATACGCATGATCCACAGCGAGCGGAATGTCCGCTTTTTGAGCTGGCGGTGTGCATATGCATACTGCAAACCCTTTTCGACCGTGTTTTTCGCAACGGTCCAAACATTTCCCCTTGAACCAAAGTTACCTTTGGCAAGTTTCAAAACTTTTTTTCTACGTGCGCGTGATGCAACGGCGTTGACTGAACGTGGCATACTTGTAAAGTTTTTGAAGAGCTGTCAGCGACGCGGTTCTCCCGCGTTCTTTGGGGCTGATTCGCTCCGGTTAATAACTTCCGCAGGTCGATTACTTGACCAGCAGGTTCTTGATTTTGGCCTCGTCGACCGCAGAAACCGTACCCGAGTAGCAGAGGTTACGTTTCTGTTTAGTCGTCTTTTTGGTCAGGATGTGACTGTGATAAGCGTGTTTGCGCTTGATCTTTCCTGTGCCGGTGAAGGTAAAACGCTTCTTCGCAGCGGCATTGGTTTTCATTTTCGGCATTGTCGTAAATAGTTAATTAGTTAAACTTAGCCTGCAAAGATAACAAAAATTCGGCATACCGCAATCGCGGGGCTGAAAAATCTCCCTCTTTTTATTCCCGTTGCGCAATTATTGCAGGGAAACGCCGGGGGCTGTCCGCCGCCTGTGCCCCAGGTCGGTTTGCTGATCCCGATAATTTTCCGTATATTTGAATAGGTAAATCAAAAACCGCAGGACGATGGAGATGGAGTGGGATTTTATCATACGCTTGTGCGTGGCAGGCCTTTGCGGCACGGTGATCGGCCTCGACCGCGAATACCGGGTCAAGGATGCGGGTTTCCGCACCCATTTCCTGGTTGCGCTGGGCAGTGCGCTGATAATGATCGTGTCGCAGTACGGCTTCGCCGATATCCTGATGCATACAGGCGTGGGGCTCGACCCCAGCCGTATCGCTGCACAGGTGGTGAGCGGCATCGGCTTCATCGGCGCCGGTACGATCATCATCCACCGCCAGTTGGTGCGCGGGCTTACGACGGCGGCAAGCCTCTGGGCGACGGCCGGCATCGGCCTTGCGGCCGGGGCGCATATGTATGTCGTGGCTGCAGCGGCTACGGTGCTGACGCTCTTCGCGCTCGAAGTGCTTACGCTGGTCTTTGGCGGGTTGGGGCGCCGCAGGACGATGGTGGTCTTTTCGGCTACGAAGCGTGCTGCGGTCGACGAGATGTTCAACGAGTTGCAGAGCCGCGAATATGCCGTGATCTCCTATGAGGTCGAGGCACAGCGCAGCGCCGACGGCATCGTCTACCGGGCCACCCTGGTCATCCGTGCCAAGGGGAATACGGATGAAGACCGCTATGTCGACCTGCTGCGTGAGAATCCCGACATTACCATCGAACGGATCGTATGAGCCGGTCGTACAGCAGGCAGAAGCCCAGCGGCAGGGTGATTCCGACCACGGTGTAGGGTATCCACCACCAGGGCGACCCTGTGGGGATGACCGGGTGGCAGGCCAGGTAGCGGGGCGGGTAGTCGCAAACCCACATTTGAAAGAGTATCACCAGTTTGAATGCGGGGATGTGCCACAGCATGATCGCCATGGTGTGCCGTCCCGTATAGTCCAGCATCCGTGTCAGCCTGTTGCCGGTTGCCGCGAGGCGGCTTGCGGCGGTGACGAGCATGTAGCATCCTGTGCACACCAGCACGACGAAGAGCACCGGGTTGCCGAAAAGTCTCCCGCCAAGGTTGATGCGGCAGCCTGCGGCCGGCGCCCGGCGGGGGGCGCGGCGGCGGCCGCCGCGAGCGGGATGACCAGGCAGAGCGTTGCGATGCGCCCGTCCAGCGGGAGCCGCGCGCGGAAGATGCGGAAGAGTTTTCCGAGGTAGATTATCCCCGTGATGGCGAATGTCCGGACGGCGATCCACTCGCCCGGAATGCCCGACGGATGGCGGGCGAGCAGCATGGCGACCGTAAACAGGAACAGGATGGAGCCCCCGCGCAGCCGTTCCGCCACGGTCGGCGTCGGGGCGAGTTTGCGGGTTGCCAGCGTGATGCAGAAAAAGAGCATCAGCCCGAGGAACAGCCCTTGCAGAAACCAGAAGGGCGCCTGCATCTGCTCGTGGTGCAGGAACAGGAATACCCGGCCCAGCGTCCGGAGCAGCTCCGGGGTGTCGTAGGGCAGGATGGCCTCCCGGGCGGAGAAGTCATAGGCGATCAGGTGCCACTCGAGAAATCGGTTGTGCAGCAGCACGAAGAGCGTGCCCAGGACGACGTAGGGCAGGTAGAGGCGTCGGAGCTTGCGGCCTATGAAACGCCCCGGGGCGGCGGTCTGTCCGTCGTCGAAGAAATAGCCCGCGACGAAAAAGAAGACGGCCGTGTTGAAATAGTAGGTGAAGGTTTCCAGCGGTGTCAGGATCGCGGCGTGTGAAATCACCACCGCTACGATGCCGAGGGCCTTGACGATCGAGAACGCCGTGTCATGGTGGTGTGTGCCGGTGCCCATCGGTCAGAAATAACGGTGCACTTCTTCGAGGAGCTCCTCGCGTGCCATGTCGTTGGGGTTCGTGCCGGGCAGCCCTTCGGGAACCTGCTCGCCCAGTTGGTCGAACAGGTCGGCCCAGAATTGCGGCAGGGTTCCGTCCGCGGCGCGGAAGTTCATCGGCCGCGCCGTGAAAAGCGGGGTGCCGTTTTCGGCGCGGTAGCTTTCCCACACCAGTTCGCTGCAATAGAGTTTCTCCCTTCCGGGCCGGAACGAATAATCGTAGGGGACTCCGAGGAAGCTGCGCGCACGGCGGACGGCAGCCGCGATGCCGGCCGTGTCCTTCAACCGCATGGCAACTACTGCCGGCCGGCCGCCGATTTTTGCGGAGCGTCCGAGAAATTCCTCCAATAGCGTGAGCCGGACGCCGCCGTCGGTCGTGGCTTCGAGCACCGAATCCGCCCCGTTGCCTGTGACGGCGATCCCCACGTGGGAGAAATTCAGCGGCCCTTCTTCGCCCGTCGCCGCCGTGATCGCCCCGGTCATCTCCGTGTTTTTTCCGGCCTGGAAGAGCAGGTCGCCCGTGTGCAGGCGATCGCGGTTTTGGCCGCAGGAAATGGCCAGCAGAAGCATACCTATATATATTAAAGCCTGTTTCATAGTCTCCGCTGTTCGTTTTTGCAAATATATTAAAAATTTTTCACAACTAACTCGCTGACCGATAGCCGTGTGTAAAAAAGGTGGTGAAATTGTCGAAAAAAAGTCCCGGAATTATTTGGAAATAACTCCGGAATGCCCTTATCTTTGCATCCGCTTCGAGAGAGAAATACTGCTCCGGGGCGGAAAAAACAGGTTCTGAAAAATTTTGAAAAAAGTTCCAAAATCTTTTGGAGATTCGGAAAAATGACTTACCTTTGCACCTGCTTCGAATAAGAAATACGGTTCGAAACGATAAGAAAAAAGGTTCTGAAAATTTCTGAAAAAATCTTTCGAAAAGATTTGGTGGTTTCAAAAAGATGACTTATCTTTGCACCACTTTCCGCTGAAAAATCA
Organism: Alistipes sp. CAG:29; assembly: GCF_000435435.1. NCBI lineage: Bacteria > Pseudomonadati > Bacteroidota > Bacteroidia > Bacteroidales > Rikenellaceae > Alistipes > Alistipes sp. CAG:29. The sequence continues at coordinate 100,514 of NZ_FR893478.1, forward strand.
GCGGTCGGAACAACGGGAAAAGCCGCAAGGACAGACCCGGCAAAAAGAAAGAAATTGTTCTTTATAGCAATATATTTGAACAGCGTTCTTTGAAGTATTTGAGCAGCTAAAAGTTTTCCACTCTCGCGAGAGAGTGAATTTCAAACAATACCTTTGAGATTAGAGCT
>NZ_FR893479.1:0-589 GCF_000435435.1 Alistipes sp. CAG:29
CTTTAACAGATGGCTGTATACCTGCCTGAAAAACGTATGTATCAAACCTTCCCGGTAAACGATCCGGTGTTTCCAACGATTCGCCAACCAACGACGGAATTTAAACCGCATTATCCGGATAAAACCTTTTTCAGGAAATTTCTCGCTGAACTCAGGATGCAAAATATCATTTAAAACCCGTTCTTCGAGTTTTAAATCACGTTCGAACGAAGGAAATAGTTTCGCATCTACCCCTATGTTATTTATTGAAATAGCATTTATACAATTCAGAAATCGATGCATGTTCATCCGGCGGGCCGTCGCATAAAGCTCCGTCCAATCAATCTTATCACAGTAACGGAGGATGAACATGCCCCAATCGGCTATATGCCTCATCCCAATCTCCGCTGCAGCGAAATGTGCTGCGGCATGCCGTAACAGAAATAATGCATTGAAAGAGGGTGACGGAAGATGAATTTCCGTATCTTTCAGACAGATCGTTTCACCATGGATTTCGGCATAGGTCCTCAGCAACTGCTCGATCTCACGATTCGATGCATGGGCATGAACATTCAGAAAGTCGTAATGATTTTCGACCATAATTCCGTCG
>NZ_FR893480.1:0-1384 GCF_000435435.1 Alistipes sp. CAG:29
GATTTTCCCGTCGCGGTCGGTGTCGAAATTTTCGAGTACATAAGCGCGAAAACCAGGGTCGGGAATCATGCCGCCGTCCCAAAAGATCGGGGGCTTCGCGTTCTCCTCCCCGCTTTGGCCGGAGACGGGCGCGGCAGGATATGCAAGAACCGCCAATGCTATGACCGGCAATAGTCGGTTCATGGTGTTTTCCGCTTTCCGTCCATGTAATGTCGCACTTCGTCTGAGACAACGGTTTGACTGTTGGCAATTACGTTTATTTCAGGATTATCGCCGAATACGATCTCCTCTATTTTCGAAAGATTGGATATATTGAGTTCTGTCAATGGATTGTCGTCGCAGTAGATTTTCGTCAATTCCGTGTTCCGGGACAGGTCGAGCGTTGTCAATCGATTGCCGTTGCAGTACAGTTCCGTCAACGCTGTATTTCTGGAGAGATCGAGCGCAGCCAATTGGTTGTTGTTGCAGTACAGTTCCGTTATCGCTGTGTTTTGGGACAGGTCGAGCGCTGTCAATTGATTCCTGGAGCATGCCAATGTCGCCAACGCCGTGTTTTTGGAGAGATCGAGCGCCGTCAACCGGTTGTTAGGGCAGTACACTGTCGCCAATGCTGTGTTGTGGGTCAGGTCGAGTGCTGTCAATTGGTTTTCGTGGCAGAGCAATTCCGTCAATTTCGTGTTCCGGGACACATCGAGTTCGGTCAATGGATTGTAACCGCAGAATAATTTTGTCAATGCCGTATTTTCGGAGAGATCGAGCGCCGTCAATCGATTGTTGTAGCAATTCAATTGTATCAAGGCCGCATTTTTGGAAAGGTCGAGCGCAGTCAATTGATTTTCGTAGCAGAGCAATTCCTCCAATGCCGTATTTTGGGACAAATCGAGCGAAGTTAATTGGTTGTAGTAACAGTGCAAATGAACCAACTCCTTATTTTGGGTCAGATCGAGTCCGGTCAATCGGTTGCTGTAGCAGAGTAATTCCTTTAACGCCGTATTCTTGGAGAGATCGAGTGCCGTCAATTGATTGGCAGGACAAAACAATACCGTCAATTTCGTGTTTTTGGAAAGATCGAGCGATGTCAATGGATTGCCCTCGCACGCCAATTCGGTCAACGCTGTATTTTGGGTCAAATCGAGTTCGGCCAATGCAGTGTAGTTGCAATTCAATTTTACCAGCTCCGTATTTTTTGAAAGATTAAGTGCGGGTAACGGATTGTCCCAGCAGTTCAATTCGGTCAACCTCGTATTTTGGGATAAATCGAGTTCAGCCAGTGTATTTCCGTTGCATATGAGCTGTTTGAGGTTTTTGAAATATTCGATGCCTGCGAGGGATTCGGTTGCGGGACCGAGTTCTGCGCAGAGCCTGCCGAGGTCGATGGCAAGTA
>NZ_FR893481.1:0-3160 GCF_000435435.1 Alistipes sp. CAG:29
GTCACGGGTCATTTATCTTCCCTTATACATACTCCGGTAGTATTTTTCATACTCGCCTGAGGTAATGTCGTCCATCCACGATTGGTTTTGGAGGTACCAGTGGACAGTTTTCTCGATTCCTTCCTCAAACTGCAGGCTGGGCTGCCAGCCCAGTTCCCGCTTGAGTTTGCGCGAGTCGATGGCGTATCTCAGGTCGTGGCCCGCACGGTCGGTGACGTACGTAATCAGTTTCTCCGATGTCCCTTCGGGATTGCCCAGCAGCCGGTCCACGGTTCTGACGATGACCCGTATCAGGTCGATGTTCTTCCATTCGTTGAAGCCTCCGATGTTGTACGTGTCGGCGACCTTGCCCTTGTGGAAGATTACGTCGATGGCCCGTGCATGGTCCTCGACGTACAACCAGTCGCGGACATTTTCCCCGCGGCCGTACACCGGCAGCGGTCTTCCGCGGCGGATGTTGTTGATGAAAAGCGGGATCAGCTTCTCCGGAAACTGATACGGACCGTAGTTGTTCGAGCAGTTGGTCACCAGCGTCGGCATGCCGTATGTGTCGTGGTAGGCCCGTACGAAGTGGTCGGACGAGGCTTTCGAGGCCGAGTAGGGGCTGTGCGGATCGTACTTCGTCTCTTCGGTGAAGAACTCCTCGCCGAAAGGACCTCCGCCGCTCTCCCCGCCCGCGGGATCGCCTGCAGGGCGGGTAAGCTCCAGCGCGCCGTACACCTCGTCGGTGGAGATATGGTAGAACAGCTTCCCGTCCCACTCTCCGTTCCAGTACTCCCGCGCCGCTTCGAGCAGCGACAGCGTGCCCATGACGTTCGTACGCGCGAAAGTGAACGGATCCCTGATCGAGCGGTCCACATGGCTTTCGGCCGCGAGGTGGATCACCCCGTCGACGCCGTACTGCTGAAACAACTCACGCATCGCTTCGAAGTCGCAGATGTCGCCCCGAACGAAAGTATAGTTGGGCCGCTCCTCGACGTCCCGCAGGTTGGCCAGATTGCCCGCATAGGTCAGCTTGTCGAGGTTGACGATCCGGTAATCGGGGTATTTGTTCACGAAAAGGCGGACTACGTGCGAGCCGATGAAGCCCGCGCCGCCCGTGATCAGGATAGTGCGTTTCATGGGTTATTTTTCTGTGAGTCGTTTCATGCAGTAGATCATGGCCTCCCTCCAGTGTGGGATGTCCATCCGGAAGGTCTCTTTGAATTTGGTCTTGTCCAGCACCGAGTAGGCCGGGCGGGTGGCCTTGGTCGGGAATTCCGACGTGTGGCAGGGGATGATGCGGCATTTGTCGTGTCCCGCGGCCGCGGCGATCTCCGTCGCGAAGTCGTACCACGAGCAGACGCCCTCGTCGGTGAAGTGGTACACCCCCTCGTTGCCCGTGTAGCGTTCCGACTCGATGATCGAGAAGAGCGCAAGCGCCAAGTCCCCGGCGTAGGTCGGAGTGCCGATCTGGTCGAAGACCACCTGCAGCGTATCCCGCTCCGAGGTCAGACGCAGCATCGTCTTCAGGAAGTTGTTGCCGTATTCCGAGTAGAGCCACGCCGTGCGGAAGATCAGATACCGGCACCCGGACGCCATGACGGCGCGTTCGCCTGCAAGCTTCGTGCGCCCGTAGGCTCCCAGCGGCGAGGGCGTACCATCCTCTGTATAGGGCGTATGGGCCGTGCCGTCGAAGACGTAGTCCGTCGAGACGTGGAACAGCGTCGCGCCCGTCGCCTTGGCCGCCGCCGCGAGATTGCCCGCGGCCTTGTGGTTCAGCAGCTCCGCCGTAGGTTCGTCATCCTCGGCCCGCTCCACGTCGGTATAGGCCGCACAGTTCACGATAACGTCGATCCCCTGTTCCCGGACCGCACGCAGGACCGCCCCGGCATCGGTGATGTCCAGCTCCGCGACGTCCGTACAGATATAGTTGTGGGGCGAGACACAGCCCAGACGCTGCAGGGAGCGGCCGAGCTGTCCGTTCGCCCCCGTGATCAGGATATTAAGCATAGTAATCCGTATTATAGTTGAACAACTCCCCGGCCTCCTCCAGCCGCGGGTGGTGGCTGTCCTTGGGCGAGAGCACGACATCTCCGGGCAGCAGGTGCCAGTCGATGCCCAGCGTGGGGTCGTCCCACGCGATGGCGCCCTCCGACTCGGGGGCGTAAGGGTTGTCGCACTTGTACTGGAACGTCGCTTCATCGCTCAGCACGGCGAAGCCGTGTGCGAAGCCGCGAGGTATGAAGAACTGGCGTTTGTTATCCCCCGAGAGCTCCACCGAGACGTGTCGTCCGAACGTGGGCGAGCCGCGGCGGATATCAACCGCGACGTCGAGCACACGGCCCCGGACAACGCGCACGAGTTTCGACTGGGCGTATCGCCCTTTCTGGAAATGGAGGCCCCGCAGTACGCCGTAGCGCGAGTGCGATTCGTTGTCCTGCACGAAGCGCACTGAACGCACCTGCTCGTCGAACTTCCGCTGCGAGTAGCTCTCGAAGAAGTAACCCCGCGCGTCGCCGAAAACCTCCGGCTCAAGGATAACCACGCCTTCTATGGCCGTTGTCAGAACTTTCATGGGATTATTTTTCGTCGAGGAGTTTCAAAAGGTATTGTCCGTACTGGTTCTTGAGCATCGGCTCGGCAAGTGCGCGCAGCTTGTCCGACGTGATCCAACCGTTGCGGTAGGCGATGCCTTCCAGACAGGCGATCTTAAGACCCTGACGCTTCTCGATGACCTCCACGAAGATCGAGGCTTCGGCCAGCGAGTCGTGCGTGCCCGTATCCAGCCACGCGAAGCCCCGCTGAAGCGTCTGCACCTTCAGCTCGCCGCGTTGCAGGAACGACTGGTTGACGCTCGTGATCTCAAGCTCCCCACGTGCGGAGGGCTTGATACCCTTCGCGACATCCACGACCTTGTTCGGGTAGAAGTACAGGCCCACCACTGCGTAGTTCGACTTCGGGTGTGCGGGTTTCTCCTCGATCGAAAGGCAGTTACCCACCGCATCGAACTCCGCCACGCCATAGCGCTGGGGCTCCTCGACACGGTAGCCGAAGACCGTAGCCTTGCCATCCTCCTCCGCCGTGCGGACGGCCTCGCGAAGAAGACCCGTGAAGCCCGAGCCGTGGAAGATATTGTCCCCCAGAACCAGACACACGGAGTCATTGCCGATGAAATCCG
>NZ_FR893482.1:0-1870 GCF_000435435.1 Alistipes sp. CAG:29
AATTTTTCTTACCATAAGCGTTAATTTTAATTGGTTTTTAAAATAAAAAGCCGCCAAAGTGCGTTGAATAATATAATATCTTGATATTCAGCGCACAAGGTCTTTTCTGGCGCAAAATCGGCTAATCAAGACATAATATACTGATTAAAAGGCTTTTAAATCTCTGTAAATGCCTTGCCGGATTGTTGTAGTGTTACTATAAAGTAACCGTCTCACACGGGCTAACATCTATACAATAAGATATTTAGGCTGAATAATACGTTATTCGGGGGTTACTTAATCATTACCTTTAATGCGGTTTGCATATTGTTATTAGGTTAAACACAAAAGGTTATTTGAGCAATGAGAAACACGTTTAATGTATTGTTTTACATCAAGAAAAACGCGCCTCTCCGGAATGGAAACGTCCCGATCATGGGGCGCATCACGATCAACGGAGAGCGGACGCAGTTTTCCACGCGCCTCTCGGTCGCACCCGAACACTGGGACGTCGGTATGGGGCGTGTCGCCGGGCGGAGCAATGCCGCCGGCAGAATCAACGAACAACTTTCGAATATCCACTACCACATCGAAAGGTGTTACAACAAGTTATTCTACGAGCAGTCGTTCGTAACTCCAATGATGGTCAAAGAGATGTATTTCGGCGCCAACCTCCGGCAGGAGACCGTGCTCGCCTTTTTCAGGCAGCACAACGAAGAATTCAACCGTATGGTCGGCATCAGCCGCAGCAAGGCCACATATTATAAATATAGGTGCGTCTGCAAGCATCTGGCAAACTACATCTGGGACAAGTACGACCGGAAAGACCTGATGTTCAAGGAGCTCAACCGGGAATTTCTCACGGGCTTCCACGCCTATATCGCAAAGGAAGCCGGGTATAAAAAAAACACGACCTGGATTTACATGATCGCCCTGAAACATATCCTCATGCTGGCCCGCAGCAAGGGATATATGGACAAGGATATCTTTGCCAATTACAAATTACAAAGCGAATTCGTAACACGCAACTACCTGACCATGGATGAAATAAACCGAATGATGCAGTATGAGAACGAGGATGTCACCTTACAACTTGTCAGGGACACGTTTTTGTTTAGTTGCTTCACCGGATTGTCCTATGTCGACATCCGCGACCTGGAGCCGCAGAATATCCAGGAAATAAACAAACAGCTGTGGATCAACACGACCCGCCGCAAAACGGGGTCTGAGGTCAATGTACGGCTGTTTACCGTGCCCTACAATATCCTTTTGAAATATATGCCCGCATCGGGTTCCGGACGCATATTCGAACTCCCGAGCAACGGGTGGTGCAATAAATGCCTCGACAAGATCGTTGCTGAGGCGGGTATCCAGAAAAAGATCACGTTCCATGCGGCCCGGCATACGTTCGCCACGACAATCACCCTTTCGCAGGGAGTAGCCATCGAAACCATCAGTAAACTGCTTGGACATAAGAATATACGCACGACGCAGATCTATGCGAATATTACCCATTCGCACATCAGCAGTGAGATGGAACGCCTCTCTAAGCGTATCAACCTGCTGTGCCCCGACTGGACGCCGTCGGATATGCCGAATGCGTCGAAAAGGCTCTCCTAAGTCACTTTTTTTACCCCTTGCATCCCCTTCCCACAGGGGAAAATCCCAAAACAATCAAAAAATGTCCCGAAAAGGCGATTGCAGATTGTAATCACCACAGGCGTTATGTGCGAAAAATTGTAAGCCGGCAACCTTAATTTGAAAGATAGCTGTAACCGTGTTAAATTTTTTTAATAATTTATTTGTAAATGAGTTAGCAATCCTTTATCTTTGCTTGTGAACTTTTTATTTTAAAATTAATTTAAAATTAACGCTTATGGTAAGAAAAATT
>NZ_FR893483.1:0-23283 GCF_000435435.1 Alistipes sp. CAG:29
TTATGTCCAACTTTTGGGGTGCAGTTCAATCGGAGTACCCCTTTTTTGTAGCCGGGAGCGGCGGTGCCGCAGTACGCCCGTCAGCGGCGCCCGCTGCAGGCGATCATGTCGTGCAGCGATTCGTTGAAGGTCTCCTTGCGGAGCAACTCCTCGAGCGGGAGGTGCATCCGGTAGCGCCAGTGGTAGCGGGGGATGGACGGGACGTTGATGCGTTCCTTGGCCGGGTCGGGGTAGCGCAGCTCCCCGTCGGTCGAAAGCCAGTCCTGTAACGGCAGGATGGTGAGCATCGCCGGGGAATTGAGGTGCATGTCGAGGATGCGCCGGCATATCCACGGCTCGCAGAAATAGGGAACGTCGCCCCCGATGCCGAGTGCTTCGTGGTAGAAGCGCGCCGTGAGTTCGCGGTCTTCCTCCCACCATGCCCGCAGCGGGTTCATGTCGTGCGTCGAAGTGGTGCAGACCGAGAAATAGGGGTAGTGCGCCGGGTCGGCGAAGAGTTCCCCCGGCGTCTTGGGCATGCGCTGGATTTCGAGCGAGAGGATTTGCAGTTCGTGCATCGTTTCGGGGACGCTGTCGGGGATCATCCCCAGGTCTTCGCCGCAGGTCAGCATCTCGGTCGCCGAGAGGAGTACCGGGAGCTTGCGCAGGGCGGATTCCTGCCAGAAGCGGTTGTGCCGGTGGTAGAAGAAGTTGGTATAGAGCCGGTCGAAAGCTGCACGGCGCTCTCCGTCGAGCCGGCGGTAGGCGTGCGTCGAGTGGGGGGCGATGCGGGGGTGGAAATAGCCCTTGCGGCGCGGGTCTTCGATGAAGAGCACGTCGTCGAGCAATGCCATAAGCCCTTCCCGCAGCCGGGTCTGGCGTTCGTCGTCGCCCGGGAAGCGGGCTGCGACCTTGCGCTGGGTGGCATAGGCGGGCAGTAACCGCCCCTCCTTCATGCAGGTGGCGCGGACTTCGCCGGCCAGGTCGCCGAACAGTTCCCCGAGCGTGTGCTCGTCGGGCGCCGGAGTGGTGTAGCGTCCGCCCTGCGTGTCGAAGCCCATGCCGCGCAGTTCATCTGCGGAATAGGGCAGGGCGGGGTTGAAATAGCCCAGCAACCCGTGTACGGCATGCGTGGGAATCTCCCAGATGCGGAAGAACCCGAGGATGTGGTCGATGCGGAAGGCGTCGAAGTATTCGGCCATCTTGGCCATGCGTGCCCGCCACCAGGCGTAGCCGTCGCGTGCCATACGTTCCCAGTTGTAAGTCGGGAATCCCCAGTTCTGGCCGACGGCCGAGAATGCGTCGGGCGGAGCCCCGGCCTGTGAGTCCATGTGGAACAGGTGCGGGTAGAGCCATGCGTCGACGCTCGTGCGGCTGATGCCGATGGGCAGGTCGCCCTTGAGGACGATGCCGTGGTCGTGGGCGTAGGCGCAGACCTCGGACAGTTGCGTATGCAGGTGGTATTGGACATAGCAGTGGAATGCGATGTCGCGGCTGTGGCTGCGGCAATAGGCGTCGACGGCTTTGCGGTCATAGCGGGCGAAACCGCCCCAGCGGGTGAAGTCGGGCGTGCCCGTTTCGTCGCGCAGCGTGCAGAAGGCGGCATAGGGGATGAGCCAGTGTCTGTTGGCGGCGATGAAGGCCTTGTAGTCGCGGCGTGCCGCGGTGCGGGCGCCGTGGCGTTCGAACGCCCGGCGGAGCAGCCGCAGTTTGTGCCGGTTGACCCGTTCGTAGTCTATTTCGGGGAGGGCGTTCAGTTCGCTGCGCAGGGTGCGGTACTCGTCGTCCTCCACGACGCCCGCGGCGGGCAGCCGGATGAACTGCGGGTGCAGGGCGAAGGTCGAATTGGCGTTGTAGGGGTAGGAGTCTTCCCAGGTGCCGGTCATGGTGGTGTCGTTGATTGGCAGTACTTGGATGACGCGCTGCCCGGTGGCGGCCGCCCAGTCGATGAGCCGTTTCAGGTCGTAGAACTCGCCGACGCCGAAATCCTCTTCCGTACGGAGCGAGAAGACCGGGATCGCCGTCCCGGCGCCCCGCCACCTGCGCTCGGGGAAACGCGGGGATGCCGCGGCGTCGAGGGCGTGTTCGCCAGCGCCGGGCAACTCGCCCCAGGTGCGGTTGGCACCCTCCTCCCACAGGATGGGGGTGAGGGTCTTGCGGTCGGCGATCAGGAATTTGTATTCGAACCGGTGCGCGGTATGCAGCGTGAGTTCCCATTCCGGGAAGCGGCTGTCGTCCATCGGGACGATCCGTTTCCAGTCGCCCAGCTCACGGCCGCTGCCGGCGACGGCGAGCGTTTCGTCCGGCCGCAGGGTGGGCAGCACGACGCGCAGCGTGATGTTGCCTGTAGCCTTCTTCGGACTGCCGGTTTTCCCGCGGCCGAAGATGCCCCGGGTGAATGCCGAGGAGTAGAACGGCGTGTCGGAGGGCATCTCCTGCCAGCGGTCGCGGATGCGCAGCGTGCGCACCCCCTCCCGGGCGGGGAGCCGCAGCGTGTGCGGCCTCCATTCGCTGCGGATGCACGCGCCGTCGCGTTCGATTTCATAGCGGTATTCGGTATCTTCACTCTGGGTATAGCGTTCGATGGCGCCTGTCCAGACGCCTCCGTCGGCGTATTGCAGCGCAATGCGCCGTTTGCCGATCCGCATGACGAGCTGTTCGCCCCAGCGGGTACGGTATTCGATGCTGATCAGGAGTTTCATGGTTCGGTATGTCGTTTGGTTCGGAATCGGTTTATACAAAATTAAAAAAATAATCCGGTTTTGTCTTTCCGGCAGGGAAAAATCAGAGCCCCCGGATGAATTGCGTAACGACGGCCACGAGGTCGGGGTCGATCGGTAGCGTGCTGTCGCCGTAGGCTCCCGTCTGGTCGATGCGCATGCGTCCCGTGCATTTTTTGAGCGGGTGGGTCATCCCTGCGATGATTGCCTTCCGGGCCCGGGGCTGTGCCTTTGCCAGCGCCTCGGCATTGTCGGGCGGCACCTGCAGGTCGTTGTCCCCGCCCACGACGAGTATCGGAACCCGCACCTTGCGGATCTCCTCGCGCGGGTCGTAGCGCAGGCTGGAGATCCAGAATGTCTGTACCGAAGGGTGGAACAGCGCTTCGAGCTGCGGCGGGCAGGATTCGACCCGTTCGCCCCGTTTGAGGGCGGCGGTGATCGCGTTGGCCTGCAAGAGCAGATCCATGTTGTCGGGCAGGAGTTGTGAGGCCAATTGCAACTGGAGTATCTCGTCGAGCGGGTAGCCGGCGCCGGCCAGCGAAACGACGGCGGCGACTTTCGGGGTTTGCTGCGCCGCGCAGAAGGCGATCAGCGCCCCTTCGCTGTGGCCGATCAGTACGACGCGGCGGAAACCCTCGCCGGCGAGGTAGTCGGCCCATGCCGCGGCGTCGCCGATGAAATCCCCCAGTACGGCGTCGGCCATTTTTTCCGGTTCCGTGAACCGGCTCGCACCGATGCCGCGTTTGTCGTAGCGCAGCGAGGCGATGCCTGCCTTTTCGAGCGCCTGCGCCAGGTAAAGATAATTGTTGACGCTCCCGTTACGCGGGATGGGGCCCGAACCGGCGATGATGACAGCCACGGTTTCCGCACCTGCATCGGGGGTGAGCAGTGTGCCGTAAAGCGTTCCGAAATCGCGTTCGAGCGAGACGTTCCTTTCGCCTGCGGCGGTATGCGCGAAGGCCAGCAGGAGGATGGCTGTCAGCAGGTGTTTCATGGCTTATGGATTTCAGGTTGTTCTCAGTCGGTGTTTTTTTGCCTGTGCGGCGTGCCCTTCCGGTTCGTTTACCGGCGTTTTGTTCCTGCGTATCGTGCCTGTACCGGGTTGGTGCCCGGCGGGTCGTGGCGGCGGGGCTACAGCTCCCCGACCGCTTTTTCCAGTCCGATGCCGCGCGAACCCTTGATAAGCACCAGCGTGTTGTCCACGGGGTGTGCGCGGAGCGACGCGATGAGGTGTTCCCGGTCGGCGAAGAGCGTGATTTGGGCGGGTTGCGGCTCCATGCCGGCATGGGCCCTGGCGAATTCCGTGCCGACGAGCATCACCTCCGTCTGCGGAGCCTGTGCTGCGAGGCGGATGACAGCGGCGTGCTCCTCCGCCGACCAGGCGCCCAGTTCGAGCATGTCGCCCAGGATCAGCAGGCGGCGGGTGCGTGTGCCGGGCGGCTCGGCAAGGAAATTCGCGACCGATGCCCGCATGCTCGACGGGTTGGCGTTGTAACAGTCCACGATGAGCGTGTTGCGCCCCGTCTCGGTGCGCTGCGAGCGGTTGTTGTCGGGGACATAGCTGCCGACAGCATGGCGGATACGCTCGTCGGCGACGTCGAAATAACGTCCGACGGCCACGGCTGCGGCGATGTTGAACCGGTTGTAATGCCCTTCGAGATGGTTTTCGAGGCCCTCGGCCAGTGTGACGCTGTAATATTCCACGGCCAGCCCGTCGCGTTCGGCGGCCATGTTCGTCAGCGTCTCGTCCTCGCGGGGCACGAAGGCGCGGCCGCCGTTCGCGGCCAGGTAGTCGAACAGTTCGCCCTTGCCGCGGCGCACCCCCTCCGGGCCGCCGAAGCCTTCGAGGTGTGCACGGCCGATGTTGGTCAGGATGCCGTAGTTGGGCTCGGCGATCGAGGCCAGCAGGGCGATCTCGCCGCAGGCGCTGGCTCCCATTTCGACCACGCCGAACTGCGTGTCGCGGGTCATGGCGAGCAGCGTGAGCGGCACGCCGATGTGGTTGTTGAGGTTGCCGCGCGTGGCGTAGACCTCGAAGCGTTCGGCCAGCACGCGGCTCACCAGTTCCTTGGTCGTGGTCTTGCCGTTGCTGCCCGATATGGCGAGTATCGGGATCGCCAGCCGGCGGCGGTGTTCGCGTGCCAGCTCCTGCAACGCCCCGAGCGTGTCGCCGACCAGCACCATACGCTCGTCGGTGACGGCTGCCGGGTCGTCCACGACGGCATAGGCCGCGCCTTTGTCCAGCGCCTCCGCCGCGAAGTGGTTGCCGTCGAACGTCGCGCCGCGCAGGGCAAAAAAGATGGAATCAGCCCCGATGTTGCGCGTGTCTGTGGAGATGTGCGGGTGTTCCCGGAAAATATCGTATAGTTCGGACATGTCAGTTCGCGTGTTTGGGTGTCCCCGAGGGCATGGGGTAGGGCCCCGGCTCTGCGGGTTGCCCGAAGCGGGGGTTGCCCGCGGCGTCGAAGTCGAAGCGTTGCAGGCGCACGTCGCGCCCCCAGTTGTGTACCGTATCTTTTTTCGAGTGGTAATAGATCCAGTGTTCGCGCCCGTCGGGCGAGGTGGTGAAACTGGCGTGGCCGACGCCGTGTATGTGGTCGTTGCCGGTGAAGACGGGGCCGCTCTTGATCCATGATGCGGGATCCAGCGGATCGCTGTCGGGGGTGCGCAGGCGCAGTTGCCCGAGCTTGTAGTGGCGCGACCACGAGCCGCGCGTGGAGTAGACGATGAACAGGTCGTCGCCGTGCCGCAATGCTGACGGGCCTTCCTGCAGGGAGATGTGGTCGCCCTGTTCCCACGGCTGGTCGGGCCGCGACAGCAGGATGCGCGGCCCGATCCGGGTCGGCGATTCCATGCGGGCGATGTAGAGCAGCTGGTCGGTGGCGTCGGTATCGCGCTGGCGCTCCCAGCCGGACCATACGGCATAGAGCTCTCCCCGGTGTTCGAAGATCGTCATGTCGATGGCCCAGATGTTGTCCGTCTTGCCGTCGGGGTTGTCGCCCGTATAGAGCATGCCGCAGTCGCGGTAGTCGCCCAGCGGCGTGTCGCACTCCAGCACGCCGGTGCGCTGTCCTGTGAAGGGACTGCCGGGGACGGGTGCCGCGGCGTAGTAGATGTACCATTTGCCGCGGAGGCGGTGTAGCTCGGGCGCCCAGATGTTGAAGCTGTTCCACGCCCCGCTGTCGGCGGGCTGCCAGACAACACGCTCGCGTTCGAAGCGCGTCATGTCGTCCGATTCGGTCACGGCGATGCCGCGTCCCGATTTGAAGCAGGTGTAATAGTGCCCGTCGTATTTGGTGATCCACGGGTCGGCGCCGTCGCGCAGCGGGTTGGTGAAGGTGGCCTGCGGCGCGGAGCACGAGAGCATCCCCGCTACTAAAAAAAAGCCCGCAGCGAATCGTCGCAGCAAGGCTGTGGTATGGAACGGCATGCGTTTCATAGGTGTCATAGGTGTCAGATATGTTTGTCCCCGTTATGGAACTTTACTTCGTCGATGAATTTCTTGATGTTCTGTTCTTCGGCGCGGGGGCATATCATCAGCACGTCGTCGGTGTCCACGACGATGTATTCCTTCAGGCCGCTGATGACCGCTACCTTGCCCTTGGGCAGCGAGACGATGCTGCTGCGCGTGTCGTAGACGTAGCACCCCTCTTCGGGGACGGCGTTGGCGTAGCGGTCTTTGCGGGCGTGCTGGTAGACCGAGCCCCATGTGCCGACGTCGCTCCACCCGAAGTCGCCGCAGCGGACATAGACGTTGTCGGCCTTTTCCATGATGCCGTAGTCGATCGAGATGGCGCGGCACTCCGAGAAGACGATCTCCACGGTGGTCTTCTCGGCATCGGTGCCCAGCGCCTTCATCACGCCGCTGAACATGGCATGGTGCTCGGGCAGGTATTTGCGGAAGGCCTCGACGATGGCCTGCACCTTCCAGATGAAGATCCCCGAATTCCAGTAGAACTCGCCGGTCTGGAGGAAGGTCTGTGCCAGCTCGAGGTCGGGCTTTTCGGTGAAGCACTTGACTTTGCTGATGGTGTGGTCGTCCGAAACCTGGATGTAGCCGTAACCCGTATCGGGGCGTGTGGGTTTGATGCCCACGGTCAGCAGTGCGTCGTGCCGGTCGGCGAATTCGAGGCACTCGCCGATGATCGTGCGGAAATCGTCCTCGTTGAGGATCAGGTGATCCGACGGCGTGACGATCATTTCGGCGTCGGGGTTCTCCCTGAGCAGCGTATAGGCCGCATAGGCGATGCAGGGGGCCGTATTGCGGCCGATCGGCTCGCAGAGCACCTGTTTCTCCCCGATTTCGGGGATGTGCTGCAATACCAGATCCTTGTATTTGTGGTTCGTCACGACGAGGAAATTCCCGGCGGGGACGATTTTTGCGAAGCGCTCGTAGGTATGGCGGATAAACGATTTTCCGGTTCCCAGGATGTCGAGGAACTGTTTTGGCATCGACTGCCGGCTCTTGGGCCAGAAACGCGATCCGATGCCGCCGGCCATGATGACACAATATTTATTGCTTGCCATAAGTTATAATATGGAATTAAGTGAGACAAAGATAAAAATATTTTGTAACTTTGCCGCCTATTGCAGGAATAATATTTTTGTACTCCCGATGAAGATAAGACTGTTCACCATACCCAACCTGCTGACCCTTGCGAGCCTGCTTTGCGGCTCGTTCGCGGTGGTTTCGGCACTGGTTTACGGCGATCTGGCGCTGGCTTTCTGGCTCACGATCGCCGCCGGTGTTTTCGACTATTCCGACGGTTTCGTGGCCCGGCTGCTCAAATGCCCTTCCGCCATCGGCGTACAACTGGACTCGTTGTCCGACATGGTCTCGTTCGGCTTCGCCCCGTCGGCCGTGCTTTTCGTCCTGTGGAACAATTCCCTGCCTGCGGATGCCGAGGCATGGCTGCGCTACGGCGGCAGCGCACTTTGTTTCGCGGTGGCGGCCTTCTCGGCGCTGCGGCTGGCGAAATTCAATATCGACGAGACGCAGCATACCGAGTTCTGCGGCCTTCCGACTCCTGCCAATGCGCTGTTTTTCGTTGCGCTGGGCTGGATGGACGCCAAGACGGGTTTCAACCAAGGGGGCTGGGTGCTGCTGATGGTGCCGGCCATGTCGTGGCTGCTTATTTCGCCTGTTCGGATGTTCGCCTTCAAGTTTCAGAGTTTTGCTTTTAAAGGCAACGAGATCCGTTATATCTTTATTGCCCTGGCTGTTGTTCTGTTGGTCGCCTTGGGTATCCCGGCTGTCCCCATTGTCATTCTGCTCTACATCGCCATATCGGCCGTGGGATGGGGTATGTCGCTAAAGAAGCCTGGCTCAGCGGCTTGCCCTGAGAAATAGTTGTATATTTAAAATTTTTTAATTATATTTGCCCCGGATTTACGTTCCATGTCGAGGTTGACGAATAGAATATTGCTGGCAGCTTTGCTCGGTCTGTTCCTTACAGCGCCCGGCATCGTACGTTCGCAGGGTTTCAACGCCAGGACGCTGCAGCGTGCCCAGCAGCGCGGGGAGACGGGGAACCTTTACGGTACAAACCCTTACGAGCAGACCGGCGAGGAGGGAGAGGAGGGCCAGGACGGCCAGCCGCAGGATACGACCAAGAAGGAACGCCGGATCCGCAAGCCGCTCGAATCGTATTTTTTCAGCGATTCGATCCGCGCCCTGAACAATTTTCGCTGGAGCGTCAAGCGCGACTACAACCGCGTGGAGATAAGCCCGCTCGACACGACGCGCACCGACTGGCGGATCGACTACCCCTTCTTCCGCGAAGAGGTGGGCGACATCGCGCAGGGCGCCCTCGGGCAGACATCGCTGCCGATGAACTATTTCCGGCGGCCGCAGTTCTTTGATTTCAGTTTTGCGAGCCCCTACTATGCGTATACGTACGACATGGAGAACGTTCCGTTCTACAATACGAAGAAGCCCATCATCCGCATGACGTACCTCGAGTCGGGGCAGAAGCGTTTCCGGGAGGAGAACTTCAATATCATGCACGCGCAGAATATTTCGCCCACGACCGGGTTCAACGTCGACTACAAGGCACGGGGAACGCGCGGACAATATGTCTGGTCACGGACGAAGAACCACAACCTGTCGGTCGCCTTCAGCCATACGGGCAAGCGCTATTCGGTGCATGCGGCCTATTACAACAACCACATCGAGCAGCAGGAGAACGGCGGCGTGGTCGGGACGTGGGCCATCGCCGATACGACGTTCCAGATGCCTTCGGGCGTGCCCATGAAGCTGTCGGATGCCGAGGCGCAGAACACCTACCGCAACAATGCCTTCTTCATCACGCAGTCCTATGCCCTGCCGTTGCAGCGCGTGACGGAGAATGACTTTTCGCTCGCCGACCTGTCGGCGGTCTATATCGGCCATTCGTTCCAGTACAGTTCGTGGAGCAAGGTCTATTCGGACAAATATGCGCGGTATATCGACGAAAGGGCGCACCGGGACGAGCAGGGCAATTTCGTGCCCGATACGCTGGACTACTACCAGAACTGGTATATCAACCCCGACCAGACGCGCGACTCGATCTACGAGCGGGTGATTTCGAACCGCTTCTTCGTGCAGGCGCAGCCCTGGGATCGTAACGGCGTGGTAGGCACGATTGATGCAGGCATCGGTATCGACATGCATACCTACTCGCAATTCGAAATGAGGGATTACCAGACGGGAAAGTATACGAAGGTCAACAAGACCAGCTATTTCGCATACGGTTCCGTCGGAGGAAAGATAAAGAAATATGTCGACTGGGACGCGAACCTCAAGTTCTACCCGTCGGGATACAGAGGCGGAGACCTCACCATCGGCGCCCACCTGGCGCTGACGGGATATCTCCGCGGACACCCCCTGATTCTCGAAGGCCGGTTCACGATGGATCGGCGTTCGCCCAACTACTGGCAGGAGAATCTGTTCTCGAACCACTACGTGTGGTCCACTCCTTTGAATAAGGAGAATGAAACTCGGTTCGAGGTGAAGTTTTCAGTCCCCGATTATGCGTTTGAAGCGGGGGCATGGCAGGGCGTCGTCGGCAACAAGATCTTTTACGACAAGGAGAGCCAGATCGCCCAAAGCAGTGACAACGTAAGCCTCACGAGTGTGTACGCTCGCAAAGATTTCCGCTTAGGCGGACTTCATTTGGACAACAGGGTATTGTTGCAGTGGAGTACGAATCAAGAAGTTGCACCCGTTCCGCTTTTGAGCGCGTTCCTTTCGTATTATTACGAGTTCTGGGTCGTGCGCAACGTATTACGCCTTCAGATCGGTTTGGACGGACGCTATAACACGCGTTATTATGCGCCCAGTTACAACCCTGCGCTGTCGGCCTATTACAACCAACGGGACGTCGAAGTAGGCAATTACCCCTACATGGACGCCTTCGTCATGGGAAAGTGGAAGAGAATGCGGATATTCCTCAAATATCAGCATGTGAACAAGGGACTGTTCGGAAACGGGGAGTATTTCTCCGCGGCGGGTTACCCGCTCAATCCGGGCATGTTTAAAATCGGTATCTCATGGGGTTTCTATGATTAGCGTATTGTTCTGCGCGGTATGAACTGCCCGCAAAACAACATTTTATGTTAAAAAAGACAGTTTTAACTTTTGCGTTCTTAACAATCCTGACGACTTTTTACGGCTTTAACGCCCAGTTCAGCACACCCGTGACGGACGACATGCTGCTGAACGACGATGCGGCCGATTTCGGCAATTCGCTGCTCGGTGAGGGCGACTATGTGATCTCGGCTTATGACAATGTCATTCGCAACATCAGCGAAAAAGAGGGCCACGACTGGCGCCTGATGAGCGCCATCGCCTACCATGAATCGCGGTTCACGCCCGACATCACCTCGCGCAGCGGGGCCCGCGGGCTGATGCAGATCATGCCCTCGGTGGCACGCCAGTTCGACGTCCCGACCGAGCAGGTCTCCAATCCCGAGACCAACATATGGTTGGCCAACAAGCTGATGTCGAAGATTATGAACACGCTCCGTTTCCCCGAGGGGACTCCCGAGAAGGATCGGATGAGCATCATCCTGGCCTCGTACAACAGCGGGATCGGCCATGTGAACGATGCGAGGCGCCTGGCACGGCTCAACGGCGAGGATCCCAATTCGTGGGAGGTCGTGGCCCGCTACCTGCAACTCAAGGCGCAGCCCGAGTATTACGAGAGCGAGGCGGTCAAGTGCGGACGTTTCACCGGCAGCCGGCAGACGCTGGCCTACGTGAACGACGTGATAGGACGCTATGACAAATACTGCCGGATTGCTCGGAGATAACTCCGGCAGGAATTGAAAAGTCTGAATCTACAGCAAAAAGGCTGAACCCAGGGGTTCAGCCTTTTCTCTTTATATCTTCTGAGTTGCCGGCGGACTTGTCCGGCGCCGGGTCAATAGACCCACTGGAAATCGTCGACGTACATTACATTCGTCGTGCAGCCCACCATGTAATCGCCGTAGGCACTCGTGGAGCAGGAGATGATGATGCTGTACTTGCCGGTGGGGCGTCCCGCAGCCGGGTCGTAGAAGTTGAGCGGCAGGGTGGCCTCTACCATTTGCTCGCCTTCGGTCGACTTGTCGACGAACAGCGACCCGTAGGCGATGAGTTTCCCTTCTGCGGTCTGGGTGGTTTCCGCCGGATCCCAAATGCCCGTGGGGTCTTTGGTGCCCGAAGCGACCCGGTGCCGGGCGTTCCAGTCGATGATGGCGACGAAAATGCGGGCTTTGTCCGGGTCGCCTATGCCGACCGGGGCCCCGGAATGTTTGCTTGCGTCGATCGTGCCCAGTGTCGCGTGGTATTTCACCTTCATGCCCGAAGGGCGCGCCGTCCAGTTGTAGGGCTGTCCGAATTCTACTACGCCCGTCCACAGGCCGTCTTTGTAGAAGATGCCGGACATCAGGTTGCCGGCTGCGATGTTGACGAGGGGAGGGGCTGCCGCGGCCAGTTTCGCGCAATAGCTGCCGCCCATTCCGTTGAAAGTCCCCTGCCTACAGAGCTTATCCGCAAATGTGTTGTTACCGCTGGCCCAGAACTCCGCATTCGTATTTTCGCTCGTGAAGCACGACAAGCCCGGGTTTTCCATGTTCCCGTCGGGAATCGTGTCGCCCGCGGGTGCCGTGTATTCGGCGGTTTCGGTCTGCTGCCCGCCGACGAGAAGCCGGAATTCATACGTTTGCCCGGCGTAGACGCCCTTGGTCGTGACGAGGCGTTTTACGGGGATGCCCGCATCGTTGGTGAGGCTTGTCCATTCGGGTGCGATCGAGCTCGTAAAGATGCCGCTTTCGTCCTGTGCGCCCTTCTGCGTCGTCTGCCAGTCGGCGGTACCCTTCAGACGGTACTGGATTTCGGCGGTGGCGTAATCTTCGGGCGTAACCATCGTGGTTACGACGGCCGTGTTGTTCCAGAGGTCGATCTCGCGGACACCGATCTTCACGTTGGTGGGCTGGACATGGAGCATCCACCGCTCCGTGCGGCCGTGGCAGGTGACGTCGACCAGACGAACCGTTTCGAAGCCCGTGGCGGAAAGTTCCTCGGCCGTGGGCGAGTAGGCGGTGATGTCGGCAGGCCCCAGCTTGAGGCTGGTGACCGTGACGGCCTTCAGGTCGGTGCCTTCGGCGACATAGGCCGTGGCCGTACGCGCCTGCGTGTCGATCAGTGTCGATCCGATCTGCCCGGCGACGGTGAACGACCGGGCTATGGGCTGCTCGGCCACGATCGTCCACTCGTAGTCCTGGTAGAGCGAGAGCGTGACATAGAGCGGCGCCCGCAGGTCGAACTCCCCGCTCAGCGGCTGCGAAGTCCTGATCTGGCTGATGAATTTCTCTTTGTCGGTCATCATCGGGTTGGATGTGGCGACGTCGAATTCCGCCTTGTCGATGGTGACCTTGCGGATATCGGTCTTCTCGTCCAGCGTGAGCGTCACGGTACGGTTCACGAGGCTGATGCCGGCCACCGTGAACCCCTCGCCCTCGATGCTGCGGATGTTGAGCTCGATGGTGGGGTACGGTATGTCGTTCTCGATGCACGACGCTGCCAGCAGGAGCGCCGCCGCCGAAAAGAGTATGCGTAGGTATTTCATAGTTTACTGCTTTTTCTTGTCCCACAAATGTATCGTCATACCGAAGTTGATGGCCGCGATATTGAGCCGGAAACGCATGTTCGAAGCCTTGCGCGAACCGATCTTGTTGCCGTCGGCATCCTTCTGGGTGATGCTCGTATACTGTATGCCGCCCAGCCCGAACGAAATCGTCGCACAGACGTTGGGGAAGATGTATACGGCAGCTCCCGGGTTGAACGCCAGCTTTACCTGCGTTTTGTCGTTGTAGGTGCGGTTGGGTGCGCCTCCTTCGTTATGATCCGGGTCGTATGCGAAGCTCGAATGTCCCGTCGAGAGCGCCAGCTCGAACTCGGCGAAGAGCCCGAAGCGTCCTTTGGGGTCGAGCCCCGCATAAGAACGGTGGAAAATGCCGAATGAGTATTCGTCGCTCGAAAGATCGACGTAGGGGAGCTGCCCCGAGAGGTCGTTGCCCTCGCCCGCATCGAAATAGGTGTTGTCGAGCGTGCCGCCCATGTGGCTGTATCCGAAACGGATGCCGATACAGTTGTTATCGCGGTAGAAATAACCGACGAAGGGTTTTACCGTTGCGATCGTGGCATCCGCATCGATGTTGTCGAAGATGAGCATGAGGTCGGTGTCGTCGCTCGAAACCGTACCGTAGGAGGCCGTAAGACCCATCATCACTTCTCCCTTGTAGGCGAATTTGAGTTTGTTGATCTCGCGGTCGATGCGGCGGCGCGTGGGCAGGAAACGCTCCACCTGGGGGCGCTTGTGCTTTTCGGCCGGCATGGCTGCGGGCATCGTCGCCGGGGAGGCCGCCAGGGCACCGAGGGTACCCGCTGCGGCTGCGGTGTCCGTTTCTGCGGCGAGTCCCGAAGTTGTTTCCGCCGTGGCTTCGGTGCCCGTTCCGGGGGTGTCCGAAGTTTCCGGGGGCACGGTGTCCTCGTTGCCGGAGGGGGTTTCTTCGACTGCGGCCGTAGCGGCCCGCTGCACCGCGGGGAGGGCTTGTCCCGTCTCCGCTGCGGCGCCGAGCGTGATGAATACCGATAAAATGGAAAGTATGATTCGTTTCATGTGCGTGCCGTGTTTAGAGATAGAATGCCATGCCGAGCCCTATCGAGAAGATATTGACTTTGAAGTTCATCATGCTGGCGTCGCGCTTGCCGACCGTCACCTGGTTGTGTACCTGTTTGGTGTGGCTGTAACTGATGCCCATCACGCCGACGTTGACCTCGACGGCCATGTTGTTCGTGGCGAAGGCGATGATACCCGGCGAGATACCCAGCGAGAAGGTATAGCCCGTCTGGTAGGTGCCCTTCACCGGGGAGTCCTTGGCAAAGCGTGCCTGTGTGCCGCCGCCCGAGAGCTGCATCTCGTTGAAGAGCGCGAAACGCTTGTTGCGGCCCAGCGGGATGTACTGGCGCCAGATCATGGCCACCGAATAGCTCTGTTGCAGCGAATAGCAGTCGTTCAGCTCGAAGTTCAGGTCGGAATCCTCGCCGCCCAAGTTGAGGTCGGCCTTGTCCAGCTTGAGCAGCGAGCGCGAATAGATGAAACGGCCTCCGAGCGCCATGTTGTCGCGGAAGGCATAGGCGATCATCGGGCTGACCTTGAACGTGTAGCCCTTCGATTCGATGCCCTCGACGACCAGGAACCTGTACGTATCGTTCGAGTGGGTCGAGTAGGAGGCCGTTCCTCCGAAGATCCATTGCCCGCGCGGGACGAAGAGGTTGTGTTTGTCTGTAAGGCCGCGCTGGCGCCGCATTTCGTTGACGGTCTGAGGATGCTCCTCGTGCAGCATACAGCTCGTGCTGTCGGCCTGCGGGGCGAGGGACGCCGCGGCGTCCGTCTGTTGTGCACGGCTCTCCGGCGCCGTGCCTGCCAGAAGCAGGAGTGCCAGGAGCGTACTGGTGGTTATCTTGCGCATTGTCGTGCGTTTGCGTTTAATCGTTAATATACCCATTCGAAATCGTCGACGTACATCACGTTGGTGGTGCAGGCATCCATGTAATCCCCGTATGCACTGGTGGAACAGGATACGACGATATTGTACTTCCCATCGGGAGCGGCGGCCGTGTCCTGGTAATAGTTTATCGGCAATATAACTTCTACCATTTCATCGCCCTGGGTCGTTTCTTCGATGAATTTGGAGGCATACCCGATGATGGGGCCGTTGGCCGCTTCGGTTTGTGTCTCCGGATCCCAGGTGCCCGTCGGGGCTTTTGTCCCGGCAAATACTTTCTGTTGGGCCGTCCAGTCCACGATGCAGACGAATATCCGGGCCTTGTCCATTTCGCCGACGGGAATTTTCCCGCCATGGAGATTGTAGTTGACTTCCCCGATCGTAGCGTGGTATTTGAACCTGACGGCTCTCGGGCGGGCGTTGTAAGCGAACTTTTTGCCGAAAGAGACGTTGCCGCCCATCCCGCCGAGAACCTGGATGGCGAAGTCTCCCGTGAATAGGTTGCCCGGTGCGGGAACCTTGGCCAGCGTATTATATGTCGCGGACAATTTGGCACAGTATGTCCCGACGCGTCCCGGCATGGCCTCGTCACGGGTACAGAGTTCCTTGGCGAACGGGTTGTAGCCGCTGCCCCAGAAGGTATAGTTGGTGCCGGAGCCCGGGAATTGCTGGGCGCTTCTCCACGATTCCAGGCTTCCGTCGGTCATGGGAGCGCCCTCGTCGGCCGTGAACCGGCCGCTGAGTTCCTTCGAGCCGACCGTCGCTTTGTAGTCGTACGTATTGCCTGCCGATATGCCGGTGCCCTTTTTGAGACGCGAATAGGGCAGTACCGTGGCCGGAGTGCTCCAGTCCGCCGTGGTTTTCTCTTCCCACTGGGGCGCATAGGTCGCCGTGATGAAATCGTTGCCCTGCGATGTCCCTGCCATCGGCTGCCACTCGCCGCCGCTGCTGCGCAGGCCGAATTGCACGGTGGTGCCGGGCGTGAAAGAAACCACGCGCAGCGTGACCGTATTGGCCCACAGGTCGTAGTCGTCCGCCGTTACGGGAACCAGCCCCTCCAGGCGGTAGGTCGTAGCGACCTCCGAGGAACCGCCGTTGGCGTCCTCGATGCGGAGCGTCACTTTCTGGTCGCCGGCCTGGCACGAAGCGAAGAACGCATCGGAGAGCGTCAGCCGGACGTTGTATTTGTCGACCGGTTCGAGGGAGATGCCCTCGGTCGTGCCGTTGAGCGCGTCGTAGCTCTTGTCGCCTACCGAAACCGTGAACCGGGTCAGTTCCGAGAAGGCCAGGATCCGGTATTTCTTCTCCCCGGAAACGTATTTCTGGATTTCGGCGATGTCGAACCCTTCGCTGATGACGGCCGGATCGGGGCTGAAGATGATTTCGTCGTCCTTGTCGTCGGTACCGGGGTCGACGCTGATCAGCACACAGTCGATATAACCGGGCAGATCGGGCGAATATTTGAACGTGAGGGTATACTTGCCGCCGGCTTTGACATTGGGGATGTAATCTTCCATTTCCACGTTCTTACCCTCGACATGCGTTCCGCGGAAGAGCCAGGCCAACGACGTCATGCCTGCGGGCAGGGTGTAATAACCCGTCCCTTCGGCCGTGAACCTGAGCGCCGGGACGCTGCCCGCTTCGGCGGCTTGCTCGTCGACCTTTTCCCCGCCGGCGATCCATACGGAATAGCCGGGGGCGAGGTTCTGGAGGATCGAATCGTCGAATTTCACCTCTACGACGGTGTTCACGATTTGGCAGACGACCGCAACGTTTGTGGTTTCGCCGGGTTTGACGGTGAACGTCTCCTCGCCCTTGTATAACCGTTTCGTGAAATCGGCGGGGGCTTCCTCTCCGGCTTCGACCGCTACGCGGTAGGTGCCGGCCAACAGTTCCAACCGTTCAGGGAGCGCTTCTTTCGAGGTGTATTTGCGCAGCAGGCCGCCCTCGTCGTTGTAGATGTAGACGGTCTGGTGCTGCAACGGGTCGTATTCGCCGGTGTCGGCTGTCTGCCGGGTCGAGACCGTCATCGCCATGACGCCCGTGCGATTGTCGCTGCCCGCGGCGGAGTCGTCTTTCGAGCAGGCCGCGCCGAGGAGCACCGCGAGCAGTACGGCAAAATATGAGATATATCGTTTCATTATCGGTCGGCTTTAGTGGACGATGAGTTTGACAGTCTTGTGTGTCAGTACATTATCGTTGTCCGTCACGTCGAGGACGAAATTATGCTCGCCCGGGATTTCCAGCAGTATCTCGACGAATTTGGTGATCGAGAAGGTCACCGACGTTCGGTTCTTTACCTGCTCGTTGATCGGGAACCCGAATTCGCCGTGCAGGACTTCGACCAGTTCGTCGGGGATGTCGCAGATGTCGAATTTCTCCGGCAGGTTGATCACCGGCAGCAGCGGCCTCAGCGTTTCGGAGTCGATCGTCACGAAGAACGACTTGATGCCTTTGTCGGCCTCGATGTCGATGTCGATCACCATGTCCTTCTGCACTTCGTATTGCTGGTCGATGTCGTAGCCGCGCCACGTGATCCGGGGGCCCGTCTGTCCCGAGCTTTTATCGACTGCGAGCGTCAGTACGGCTTCGGACGAGACGCCTTTTGCATCGGTCATCGTGAAGGCGAAGGTGTGCGTACCGTCGAATTCATAGAGCGCCCTGATCTGCCCTGCGATGTTGAAACTCTTGGCCGTCTGTCCTTTGAGCTCGCTGCCTACGGGGTAGCCGAAGCCCTTGAGGATAATCCCTGCCGCCGAAGATGCGTCGAGGGTGCAGAGGTCGAATGTTTCGGGCAACTGGATGGCGGACATCGACGCCAGGAACTGGCTGTTGGTGGAGCCGACGGTCACTTGCAGCGATTCGATGCCGTTGGGTGAGGAGAGGTCGAATGCGAACGGCTCGATGCAGTTCCCCTCCGCGTCGAACATGGCGTCGGTCAGCGTGAAGGGCTGCGTCATGTCGTGCCCGGGCCAGGTGAGTGCCGGGGCGTTGGGGTCTTCGAGGAGCTCTTCCCCGAGGTTTTCCGTACCGTCGACGACGAATTTGTTGTCCTGGAGGATGCTGTTGTCGACTTTGACCGAGAAGAGGATGTTGCCCTTGTCGGCGTAGCCGATTACGACCGAAACCTTGCGCCACTGCCCGGCCTTGACCCCGGTGATCTGCTTGCTGAATTTAGCGGGGACATCGGTGTCGGCGAAAGTGCCGTCGAATACGAAGTCCAGGGTGTTTTCCAGTGCCTGCGGTTTGAAATAGGCCGCCCGGGTTTCGGTTTTGAGGAAATCCAGGCTGGTGTCGCCCAGCGATACGGTGGCCTTGCTGGTGTCGGCCAGCATATCGGCCAGCTCGGACGAATATTCCACCGAGACCTTGATGTTCTGCAGGGTGCAGACCACCTCTTCGGGCGAGGTCGTCTGTGCCTTGGTGATTGTAAAGTCGCTCGTCGCCCCGTAGACGGGGTGTTCCCAGGCCGCGTCGGGCATCGTGTCTTCCGAGCGGACTTCCATGCGGTAGGCGCCCACCTTCAGTTCCATCGGCGTCTTGAGCTGCTCCTTCAGCTTGGCATAGGTCATTTTAAGTACCTGCGCGTTGTCGGCGTCGAGGATCTCCACGATAAAGCTGTCCACGTCGGGAGCCGTGGCGCGCGTCCCGGATGCGATGCGTGCGGCCTGCGTCTCGTCCGACGTGTCGTCGGGACGGATTTCGGTTTCGTCGTAGACGACCGTCATCGAGAGGTTGCCGATCGACAGATAGCCGGTCGTCCCGGCGGGCTCGGGGTTCGGATCCTCCTTGTACGGGGGCTCTTCGTTTACACAGCCGGTCGCGAAGAGTGCCGCAACCGCTAACATCGTAAGAAATTTGGTAAATGTTTTCATATCTTTCCCTGTTTTTATTTCTTTTCGGTATCGTCGATGGCTCCCTCGTTGACCTCGCAGTCGATCGGCCGGGTATCGGTGTAATCCTCGCCGAGTGTGATGGTCAGCGTGGCGCTGCCCGCGTTTTTGGCATCGTAGGTGATGATGTGGCAGGTGCGCGGCGTCGTGGCGTCGAGCGTCTGGGCGGAGAAAGTCACCTCGGGGCCTTCCCCCGTGCCCGTCGGGCTCTGACGGCGTGCCGTGCCGGTCACCGTGAGCCGCGTGCCGCCCTTGACGAACACCGGTTCGTCGGCAGGGTCGCTGCCGGGCGTGAAGGCGAATTCATTGCCCGAGGCCGTCGTCACGGTGAACCTGGCATCGTGGAAATAGGCGAGGAACTGCTCCGTGGCGCGGATTACCACCTGCGAATTGGCCACCGTGGCGGTCAGATCTGCATTTACCGTGCGCCGGGGCAGCACTTCGATCTTTTGTTCGGCATAATAGTAAGGTTTGCCGGCTCCTTCCGCATCGGGGTTGCCGTGGGCGATCGCGACGGTGTAGCTGCCCATTCGGAAGACGGTTTCGCTCTGCTCGAACTCGGTGAGCGTATCCCATTTCTGCGTGCCCGTTTCGCCCGTTACCGTGAGCGAGAAAGCCCCGGCTGCGGGCGCTTCGGGCGTGCCTGAAGCTTCGGACGAAGCCGTGTCGATCGACGTGTCGGCCGTGCAGCTAACGGACAGGGTGCCGTATCCCGTCGCTTCCGTGTCGTTTTCCGTGGAGCATCCGGCGGCCAGCAGGCCCGCCGATGCCAATAGATATATAAGTTGTTTTTTCATAACAGTCCGGATCGTTCGGTAAAAGATGTTATCGGAATTCTCGGTTGCCTCGTGCGCTGCCGGGAGTACGGCGGGATATGCCGTTGTGCCGCCGGTCGGATTACCGGTGTATGAAATATCCCGAGGCGTTTGCATGGGTCGGGATGTCCCGGATTTTATGCGCATGGGTATGAGTTTTTATTGGCAATGTGCAAAAATAGACATGCGGCGCGTATCTTGGAAATAAATTCAACGAATGTCCGGTTTTTCATCACGAACACCCTGTCCGGCGAACCTGTTCGAACCTTTTTTTTGTCTTTTTCGGCACAGGATGCACCCGCCCGCGGGCTGTGTGCCGACCGTCCGTGCTGCACGGCGGCCCGCCGCGGCAATACCCCGCCGCAAGAAAAAACCTCCCTGCAATTGCAGGGAGGTCGGGGATAAAGGCCTCTGGGAGACCTTCGGGATTATTATTGATGGGAAATTAGTAAACCCACTGAATATCATCTATGTGAAGATAATTTTTTGAACACCCGTTCATATAATCTCCATAGGCATTTGCGGCACATGAAATTACAAGCGAATAATTCCCATCTGCTGGTTTGGTAGTTTGGTCGTACCACTGGATCTGGATTTTGGCATTTTGCCAATCTGAGGCAGAAGTCGTTTCGGTGAGCCAAAGTGAGCCATAACCGATAATCTGTCCTTCCCCGGGATTTTTTGTAGTTTCTGGATCCCATGCCCCAACACAGCCATTGTTTGATCCAAAGAGAACATATGTAGATGAAACCGTGTGCTGTGTCGTCCAATCGACAATCGCAACAAAAATACGTGCTTTATCTTGGGTGTCTTTTTCCAATGGACCCTTTAATATATTCAGGTCAACTGGTTCTACCTTTGCACGGTATTTTACTTGAAGAGCAGTTGGACGGGTTTCAAAAAAGTATTTTTGTCCGAAATTAACAGCTCCAGTTCCACCTAAACCAGCACTTGTGTATTTAAATGTTCCGGAAAATAAATTACCAGCGGCCAAAACAAACTTACTTATTGACTGTAAAATGGCATAATGATTTTCCCCTTCTCTTCCTTGTGTACATAAGGTTGGAGTTTGGTCGTTATTGCCACTTCCCCAAAATGTGGAGGTTTCTGAAGTGTTGAAACAAGGTAATGAACTATCTTCCATATCTCCATACGGAATGATATCTCCTGTTTTCGTAGTAAATTGCCCAGTATATTCCGTTCCGTCTACGGTCAGTTTGTAATCGTATGTGTTGTTTGCGAAAACACCGGTTCCTTCTGTAATGCGCCAAAACGGTTGTACAGAGTTGGGAGTAGTCCAATCCGCCGCCGTAAATTGCGTGCCCCAGTCGGGTTTTATTTCCGCTTTTGTATTGTTTTCGGTAATTTCGGCGGTCTGCCATGCAGTCTCTGTCGATTTTTTATATTGTACGCTGACAGATGTCGCCTCGGCGGGAATATTCTTGAGTGTGAATGACGCAGTGTTCAGCCAAAGATCTGCATCCTCGTTATAGGTAATTAGGGACGGCATATAAAATGTCAATCTTTGAGTCGTTTGCTGTCCGGCCAAATCGGTTACCACTACCTCGAAAATATGTTCGCTGCCAGGGGCGGCCTTGAGTGAGGCGATCAAAGGTACAAGTGTCGTGATATCGAATGTTGTAGATTTCTGATACTGAATAGCAACGCCGCTGGTCATCCCAGGAAGCCCTAAATCAGTACTGAAAAGATCGAGTTCTTTAAGTTCCATTTCGTTCAATACTTCCGACGTGATATTTACCATAAGCCCTGCGATACCTCCAGGGACGGTAATCTGGATATTGGCCTCATAATCGGTGCCGCATTTAGTAATGTCGTGCGGTTCGTTCATATCCTGATTCGGCCATACGAGCGACGGAGCGGCGATGGGGGCGAACTGCGGGGCGTCGACCGCTTTCTTATAGAGCGTTCCGGCTTCGAAGGCTTCGGTGCGGTTGACCGTGACCGTGGCCATCTGGTTGTCGGAGTCGATTACGTCGAGCGTCAGCGTGGGGTAGAGGTCAGCCGGGACGTTGAAGAAGGCTTCGACGTGGTCGCCGCCCGCCGCATCGGGCGTGTATTGCAATGCGATGACGTTCGACTGGTCGGTTGTGCTGAGGCTGGCAACTGTCTCGGCACCCCCGTTTTTGAGGGCGAAATCGAGGCTCGAGGCCGAAAGCTTCTGGGTTTCCCCGCCGGCGGTCAGCAGCAGGTATTTCACCTTGTCGGCCGGCGTGGCGATGGAGAAATTGAGGATCGACGTAAGGCGGTGCAGCGTGAAGGTGACGTCTTTGCCGTCGGCCTTGCCCGCCTCGTCGTCATCGGTGTATGCCCTGGGGGTGGCGACCAGCGCGTCGTAGGCGCTGTTGAAATCGTTGCCCGCCTGCGTGCGCAGGTTCCCGAACGGGAGGTTGGCCGTGGTGCCGGTGACCTTCGCGTGGGGGAAGAAGGCATAGTAATTGCCGCCGCCCGCTGCGAAATCGTTGAGCGAACCTTCGAATGCGGCCGAGGTTGTGTTGTAGTCGAATTTGGCAGCCGTGGCCGGTGCCGTGCCGCCGGTTTTGACAGGCAGGATGCCCAGGGCGTCGCCGGCTTCCCATTCGGCCGTGAAGGCGCTTTCGCCGACATGGATGTTGGCGCGGGTGCCGTCGTTCTCGGCGACCTTGGCATAGACTTTAATAAGCGAACCGTTGCCGGAGTCCGGGGCGGTGTCCGCTTCGTCGAACTTGTTGCAGCCGGCCAGCGATGCGAGGGCCGTTGCACAGAAGAGGAGTTTGAGGGATTTCTTCATGGCGCTGCGGTGTTAGGCTTCGTCGGATTCGTCCATGTAACTGTCGTCATAGGACATCGGACTAACAGGCCCGCTTGGATTTGATGTGGCAAACCCCTTTTCAGTCGTAATCTCGATTACTTCGATGGTAGGGACAGAGTACTTCCCCCCCCCTTGTTTGGCTAATTCAATTCCCATGATATGCAATAGTTTAAAGTTACGTAACAAAAGTAGATTCGCGTAGCCGTAAATGAAAATAAATTCAATGAACCGGAGGATTTTTCCAATGAATCAGCCGATTTGAGGGATGGCGGCCGGACTGAAATGATAAGATGAAAAACGTAAAAGTATGTACGGTGGACAAAAAAGGCCATCCGGGAAATCCGGATGGCCTTGTGACGAGGGTGCCCCTGTCTGTTATTTCACGTATTTGTCGAGCCAGCCGAAGAATTCGCGGTTCCAGACGAGCGAGTTCTGGGGTCTGAAGACCTGGTGCGCCTCGTTTTCGAATTCCACCAGCCGCGCCGGGATGCCGCGCACGCGGGCTGCCGTGAAGGCTTCGAGCGACTGCGTGTAGGGGATGCGGAAATCGTACTCGCCCGTGAAGATCAGAATCGGCGTGTCCCATTTGCTGACGAATTTGTGCGGCGAATTGGCGTAGGAGCGCTGTGCGACCTGGTTCGACCGATCCCAGTAGGGGCCTCCGTAGTCGTTGTTGATGAAGAACAGTTCTTCGGTCTCGCCGTACATCGACTCGAAGTTGAAGATGCCGCAGTGGGCGATGAACGCCTTGAAACGCTTTTCGTGGCAGCCGGCCAGGAAGAATACCGAGTAACCGCCGTACGATGCCCCGACGCAGCCCATGCGGGTTTCGTCGGCCCACGGCTCCCCGGCCACGTCGTCGATGGCCGAGAGGTAGTCGCGGATGTTCTGCCCCGCGTAGTCGCCCGATATCTGGTCGAGCCACTCCTGCCCGAACGAGGGCAGGCCGCGGCGGTTGGGCGCCACGACGACGTAGCCCTGCGCGGCCATCAGCTGGAAATTCCAGCGGTAGCTCCAGAACTGCGACACGACGC
>NZ_FR893483.1:23301-39105 GCF_000435435.1 Alistipes sp. CAG:29
ACGACGCTTTGCGGGCCGCCCTGGCAGTAAAGCAGGATGGGGTACTTCTTGTCCGGGTCGAAATCGGGCGGCAGGATCACCCACGTCAGCATCTGCTTGCCGTCGGTGGTCTTCACCCAGCGTTTCTGCACCTCGCCCATCCTGATGTTGTCGTAAACCGGTTTGTTGATGGCCGAAAGCTGCGTCAGCGTGCCGTCGGCGGGGTCGACGCCGAAGAACTCGGTGGCCATCGAGATCGTGCACATTTCGGCGACGATCCTATCGCCGGCCATCGAGAAGGCGTTGATGTCGTGGTCGCCGCGGGTTACCACCTCTACCTCGCCTACGGAGGGTGAGATGCGGCAGATCTGGTGTGTCGCCTCGATCGGTGCGATGAACCAGATGCGGTCGTTGCCCTCCCAGACGACGTTCATGGCGTTGTAGTCGAAATCCTCCGTCAGATCCTGCATCTCGCCCGTCCGGCAGTCGTAGAGGAACAGGCGTGCCTTGTCCGACTCGTTGCCTGCGCGGCGCTGTGAAAGGAAGGCGATTTTCGTGTCATCGGGCGACCATACGGGGTATTTGTCGTAACCGGCCATGACGGCCTTGTCGCTTGCGACGGGCTCCCCGGTATTGACATTGACCGGCTTGCAGATGTTCTGCGTCACGCCGCTTTCGAGCACATAGACGAAGATGTCCGAGTCGGTCGAAACGGCGTATTCTGTGCCGGTGAGCGGCTTGCAGGTATAGGCCAGCATCGTTCCGGCGTTGTTCCAGGCGATTTCGGCCATGTCGAAATAGGGCGCCAGCGGGGCGTCCCACTGTGCATCGGGCATGATGTCCGTGCCTCCCGTCACGAGGCCCTTGCCCAGTTCGCCGATGAAGATATGGCGGTAGGAGCCTTCGTCCCAGTAGTCCCAGTGGCGGGCCATCAGGTCGTCGTAGATGCGGGCCTTCGACTTGTCCATGTCCTTGTATACGTCCGACGATTTGCGCCGCGCCGTCTGCACGGCCTGTACCCACCAGATGTGCTTTTCATCGGGGCTGACACCGAATCCTTCGACGTCGGGGACACCCTCGCCCCCGCCGCTGCCCGTAACCTGGGTCGCGTCGCCGCCAGCGGCGTTCATCCGCCACACCTGCATCGAGCCGCTGCGATCCGACAGGAAATAGATTTTCCGCCCGTCGGCACTCCACTTGGGATCGGCGTTGTTCGACGCCGTGTCGGTAAGGCGCGTCACGGCGCCCGATGCCATATCCTGCACCCAGATGGTCGTCACGCCGCGGTTTTGGGCCATGTTGTAGTCGGTTTGCGCATAGAGGAGCGTCTTGCCGTCGGGCGAGAGCGACGAGGAGCCTGCACGGCTCATTTTCCACATCACCTCGGGGGTGAGCCTGCCTGCGGCGATTTCGTCGGCCGTCAGGGCGTTGTCGATCGTAAGCGGTTGCGGGCGCCTGTCGTCGCATGCGCCCAGTCCCACAGCTGCAATAGCCATAAAAAGGAGTAATTTTTTCATTTTGGTCGGGGTTTCTTCTATATTATTCGTATTTTCGCGTTCAAATCGAGCCAGCATGGACTATACCGTATATTTTGCAGATAAAGCCGTGGTTTTCACTGCGAAGACCCCTGGCGAGGGATGGTATGCCGTGACGCCCGCACCGGACGGCGGCATATCACGAGCGAAGGTAACGAAAATTCTCGAATCGTACAACAAGGCGGCTGTCGTCACGCCCGATCCCGGGGCGGCGTTCGGGGCCTTTGCCGCGGAGTTCGCGCTTATAGAGGCGGCGGGCGGCGTGGTGGTCAACGATTGCGGCCAATGGCTGATGATCCGCCGCAACGGCCGCTGGGACTTGCCCAAGGGGCACCTCGAATGCGGCGAGCGGATCGAGGAGTGCGCGGCCCGCGAGATCGAGGAGGAGACGGGTGTCCGCGCCGGGGTGGTGCGACCCCTGTGCGATACGCTGCATGCCTATTATTTCCCCAAGACCGAACGCTGGGAGCTGAAACGCACCCACTGGTACGAGCTGCATACGGCATCCTGTGCCCGGCTTGTGCCTCAGGCCGAAGAGGGGATTGAGCAGGTGGTGTGGTGTACGCCCGCGGAGGTCACCCGCAACCTGCGGGATGCTTTCCCGACGATCCGCTGCGTGGTGGCGGCGATGGGAAAGTAGCGCGGCGGCGATCATAGGGGTTGGGGTGACGCCGGGTCGTTCCGGCCGTCTTTTCTGGCCGGCGTAACCGGTGTGTTTCCCCGCCCTCCCCCGTGGCTTTCTCTTCGGAGCCTTCCCCTGACCTTCCCCAGATCTTTTCCCTGATACTTATCCGGCGATGCCCGGCGGAGCCCGTACCGGTTCCCGTCAGGCGAACAGGTCGTTGAGCGATTCGCTCATGCTCGGATGGGTGTAGATCGAATTGCTCAGGTCGTGTGCCGTGACGCCGTGCTTCATGGCTGTGGCGACGGTGTTGATGACTTCGCCCGATTCGGCTCCGAAGAGCGTGCACCCCAGTATCTCGTCGGTCTTGGCGTCGATGACGGCTTTGAGCACACCCTCCGTCGAACCCAGTATCCGCGAACGCGGGAATGCCGCGACGGCGATCCTGTTGACGCGGATGTCGCGCCCGGCCTTGCGTGCCTCCTCTTCGTGCATGCCCACATGCGAGAGCGTCGGTTCGATGAAGACCGAATAGGGAACGGGGCCCCGGTTGGCCGTGGTGCGGGCTCCGTCGCCCAGCAGCACGTCGCGTATGATCCGGAAGTCGTCCAGCGAAACATAGGTGAATTGCAGCCCGCCCGTCACGTCGCCTGCGGCGAAGACACGGGGAGCCGTCGTGCGCAGGTGTGCGTCGACCCTGACGGCACCCCGGTCGTCGGTTTCGATCCCGGCGGCCTCGAGGTTCAGCCCTGCGGTGGCGGGGCGGCGTCCCGTGGCGAGCAGCACGGCGTCCCCGTCGATTTCGTATTTTCCGCCTGTCTGTGTGTCGGCCACGGCGACCCTGACGCCCCCGGCGGTGTCGCTCACCGATTCGACCCGCGCGCCTATGCGGAATTCGATGCCCTTTTTTTCCAGCGCCTCCCGTACGGCGGCCGCAATGTCGCGGTCTTCGCGCGGGATCAGCTCCGCGAACCCTTCGAGCACGGTGACTTTCGATCCGAATGAGGCGTACATCGAGGCGAATTCCAGCCCGATGTATCCGCCGCCCACGATTACCAGGTGCTGCGGAAGCTCTTCGAGCTCCATGATCGAGGTGCTGGTATAGACCCGCCTGCTCTGCGCGATGCCTTCGATGGGCGGGATTACCGTCTCGGCGCCGGTGTTGATGACGATGTATTTGCCGCCGATCTGCTGCGTCCCTTGGGCGGTTTTCACGGCGACGGTTTCCGGGGAGGCGAAACTGCCTTCGCCCGTGTAGACGTCGATGCGGGCGTTGTCGGCCAGCTTGTGGTAATTCTTGTCCCGCAACAGGTCGACCAGCGCCGTTTTCGAGGCGACGGACTCCCTGTAATAGTCCCGCCGCTGCCCGAAGGTCAGCGGGTGCCCTGCGGCTGCGAGCCCGGCACTGTGGATCAGGGCTTTGGTCGGTATGCAGCCGATGTTGATACAGGTTCCCCCGTACATTTTGTCCGAGCGTTCGACCATCGCGACGCTCCAATCGTGTGCGGCCAGTTCGGCGGCGAGGGTCTTGCCCGCTTTGCCGAAGCCGATGATGACGGCATCATATTGTTTCATAACTTTCCCTGTTTTAAGTTTCCCGGTGGCATGTGGCCTTCTCCGGCTCATTGTTCCCGTAGTGCAAATATCGGGGTTTTATGCCGTCGGGGAAATGGCCGCACTGCCGGATGTGTTGGCAATAATTCCCGTTCGCGGGTTGCGGGGCGTTATTCGCCTGCAGGGGACTCGAACCGCAGCCGTGCGGTGTCCTTGTATTTGCGGGAAATTTCGATTTCCTGTCCGCCGACGTTGACCCGCGAGGGGTGGTATTCGCCGACGTTGCTGGCCGGCGGTTTCAAGGTGTCTTTTATCTCGGTCATGTACGGAATGCTGATTTACGGGGCGTCGCTGGTTATCCGGATGCTCCAGAAACCGAAAATCTGAAGCAGGAGCGCCGACCCTCCGAGGCCGGCGCTCCTGCCCGTGGTTTGGCCGTCATTCCGGTTTTTTCAGCAGCCGTTCCTGCACCGCATAAGCTTCGGCGATCAGCTCGGGCGGATAGTCGTACAGTTCCAGAATGCGGATTGCGTTGCGGGTCGTCAGCGGCCCCGTGTGCAGCTGGTAGTCGAAGACCAGCTGCCCGTCGACCACCTCTTCGCGGAAGTGGTGCAGTTCGTAGCCGTCGCTGTCGAGCAACTCCGCCAGCTCGATGTCGTGCGTCGATACCAGCACGATGTGCGGGCCACGGTTGAGGTGTGAGAGGACGGCTTTCCCGGCGGCGATGCGTTCGGTCGTGTTCGTCCCCTTGAACAATTCGTCGAGGGCGAACAGGCAGGGGGCGGAATCCTGTGCCGCTTCGAGGAAGCGTTTGACGGTCAGCACCTCCTGCAGGTAGTAGCTCGTGCCTTCGGCGATGTCGTCCGAAATGCGGATCGAGCTCAGCAGCCGCATGTACGGTGCCGTATAAGAGACGGCGAAGCATATGTCGAGGGTCTCGGCCGTCAGGGCGTTGAGCACCAGCGTGCGGATGAAGGTCGTCTTGCCCGACATGTTGGAGCCGGTGAGCAGCAGCCCCGTGCCGTCGAGGACGAGCGTATTGGGCACGCAGCCGTCGATGAGCGGATGTACGACCTGCTCGGCTTTCAGGTATTTCCCGTCGACGAACTGAGGGCGGCAGGTCTGGGTTTCGCTGCGCAGGCGTGCGACGGAGATTGCGGCATCGGTCTCCCCGATGAAGCGGAACATGCCGTGGATCGCATCGCGCCGGGCCGTGATGCTGCCGATAAAGCGCTGGAAGAGGATCACCTCGATATTGAAGGCGACTTTGGCCAGTTCGATGAAAAGCCATGCGATGGCGGCCAGCTCGTTTGCCGAGTCGCCCTGCGTCCCGACCACGCGGCTGCGGCGTTCGACCTCGGCGACCTGCCGGATTTGTCCGGTGGCCTCCTCCGTGCCGGGCACCTCTTCGACAGCCAGTTCCCGGGCTGTGCGCAATGCCAGCGAAAGTTGTTTTACGGCCGAGCCATAAAGCGAGACGTTGAGTTTGTTGCTGTAATGGATATAGAGGTTCACGGCGAAGATAGCCATGAACAGCAGCAGCGACAGCGGGTAGAACGGAGCGGCGAGCAGCGTCGCCACGGCGAGCAGGGTGAGCGGGTATACCCAGGCGAAATAACGGACTTTGGCCGGCGTGTCGAAAATCAGGCTTTGCAGCCCGTAGGCATCCTCGTCGGTGAGCCGGGAGAGGGACTTGGTACAACTGGCCGCAAGTTCCCCGTTTCGGGAGAAACAGTCCGTGCTGCGGCCGAAAGCCGCGGCATCCTCCTCTCCCCGGAGCGTGCGCATGCGGGCATAAAGGCATTGCTGCCCGACTTTCGAGGTCGTGCGGTCGATGCGCTCGAATACGGCGTTGAGGTCGAGGTCGGCCGTGGTTTCGGCGTCGATCGTGTGGCAGGTGTCCTCCGCCGGGCAGTTGTAGAAATAGCGGCTGATCAGGTCGAAGTCGCACGGCGGGCGCTCTCCGGCGGGAGGCGCCGAAGGCCGGAAAAGGGCTGATAGATAACTTGTCGGTTTCATAATCGCGTGCGTTTATAGGTTTTCGTGTGCGCGTTGCGCCGACGAATGCTTGCGTGATCCTTGCCTGAACCTGCGGTACGGCGTCATACCGCCTTTGGCTGCGTATCCCCGGCCTGTGCCGCAAACATCTCTCCCTGCCCGGAATCATCGCCTCGGAATTATCATCCCGGGGCATCGTGTCTGCGGAACCGTGCCCGATGTTCCGGTTCGGTGCCGGACTTCGTCCGCCGTTTGTTCAGACCTGCGGGGCGGCGTTCATCGCCCGGGCGATCCCCTCGGCGATCTGATCCAGCGCCCCCTGCAGCTTGTTGCCGATCATCATCTTCATCATCATGTTCAGGTCGATGCGCAGCACCAGCCGCAGGCGGGTGTCCGCGGCGGAAACTTCCTGCAACTGGATCCAGAATGCGAAATCCATCGGTACGCCTCCGTCGTCGCCGACGACCTTGACGTATTTGCCCGGCTCGCGCTCCTCCATGCGGAGTTTCACGGTGAAGCCTTTGGCCTTGAACGAACAACTGTCCTCGGTCGCCTGCCACTCTTCGACCTTGTCGGCAAGGGCGGGCGTGAGGTTGTCGAAACGGCTGATGACCGCGTAAATCTGTTCCGCGGGACGCAAAACCTGTTGTTGCTTGGAGATATATTCTTGCATTGCGTGTGTATAACTTGTATGAAATGTGTTTCAGAAATCGGATGCGGTTTCGGGCGCTGTAAAGATAGCGTTTTTTTGCGTGACGCGCAAAACCGGCGCTATTCCGGTCGGGGAAAGAAGGCCGCCCGGTAGCGGGCGATGTCCAGGTCGTCGGCGATCTTGCGGGCGAAGAGGTACGGAACTTCCGCCGCCGTGTCCCGTGCCTGCAGCAGCCGGAGCAGGTCGTCGGTGCCGAATGTTTCCGGATGGGGCGCCCCTTCTCCGCCCCACCGGGTATAGACGAGGGGACGGCGCGTATTCGCACCGGCGAATTCGGAAATGCCCATCAGGGTCTGGAAAAAGATCTCGTCGCCGCAGTGCGAGTGTCTGAATGCGCGGATATAATCGGGGTGGGTGCGCAGATAATCGAACACAAAATCCCGGAAGCGGTCGGTGACGACGATCCAGTTGGAACCCTTTTCGAGCGGCGGCAATGTTCTGAAATAGGGGTTGTCCCCGGGGCGCAGCCGTTTGTAGAGCCTTTTGCGGAAATAGCCCGGCAGGTGCCCGATCCAATCGTTCCTGTCGGGGTAGTGGCACCACTGCATCTTCTGCGTCAGCTCGGTGATGTGCAGTTCGGGCTGCATGTCCGCGAACTGCCGCGGGTAGCACGCTTCGAGGAAATCGTGTATCTGCCCGCAGGGGCGTAGCGGCAGGGTGTCGCCCGAGAGAATGGCGATGTAGCGGTAGTCGCCGTTACAGGTGGCCCGGAGCAGTTTGAGCATGCAGTCGATCTGGCCGTACTCGCCCCAGTACACCTTGCTGCGCGGGTGGATGAAACGTGCCAGGGGACGCAGCGGCGCAAAATCCCCGATGTCGGATTTCGCATCGACATGGATGAAAATATCCGCTTCGGGGTGCTGCAACTGTCGGCACAACTCCTGCAGGACAGGGGTGTATTTATGGCATTCGATGCAGAATGCGATGCGGAAACCGTCTGCCATGGTCGTAGTGTCGCGGGGCGTTGGCCGGGCTTCAGTCGATTTCGAACGTGCGTGCCGTGTCGCTGTCGACGGTGATGCGCACCGTCATCACGTTCTCGGGCAGGAGCTGCTCGATCTTTTCGGGCCATTCGACCAGGCAGAGGTCGCCCGAGAAAAAATACTCTTCGTAACCGAAATCATAGGCTTCGCGGATGTCGTTGATCCGGTAGAAATCGAAATGATGGATACGGCGGTTGCCCTTGCCCTTGTACTGGTTCACGATGGCGAACGTAGGACTGGTTACGGTGTCCGTGGCGCCCAGTTGGGCTGCGATCTCGCGGATCAGCGTGGTTTTGCCCGCGCCCATTTCTCCGCGCAGTGCGACTACCGTGCGGCGGCCGAGCGCTTCGATGACCGCCTCGGCGACGTCCGGCAGTTCGTCCTGCGAGGTGATGTGGATCGTTTTCATATTACTGCTTGGGTTTTAAGACGATATAAGGTACGATCATTTCTTCCATCGAGATGCCGCCGTGCTGGAACGTGTTGCGGTAATAGCGGATGTGGCGGTTCGCATCGTTGTTGTAGACCAGGAAATCCGAATTGTAGGCGAAGATATAGCTCGACGTGAGGTTGCTCGACGGCAGCTGTACGTCCTCGGGTTTCAGGATCTCGTAGACGTCGCGCGAGTTGTAGGCCAGGTTGCGCCCCGTCTTGTAGCGCAGGTTGGCCGAGGTCTCGCGGTCGCCCGTCACCTTGACGGGGTTGTCCACGCGGATGGTGCCGTGGTCGGAGGTGATCACGACCGTGTGCCCCCGCTCCGAGAGGAGCTTGAGGATGGTGTAGAGGTCGGAGTGCTCGAACCACGAGCGCGTCAGCGACCGGAATGCCGCGTCGTCCTCGGTCAGCTCGCGGATGATGTCGGTCTCGGTACGGGCGTGCGAGAGGATGTCGAGGAAGTTGTAGATGATCACCGAGAAATCGGCGTCGTACACTTTTTGTATATTGTCGACCAGCCTGCGGCCCTGTTCGGGGCGCACGAGCTTGTCGAACGAGAATTTCCAGTTCTTCCCGTTCTGGGCCATCAGCCGTTTGAGGAACTCCTCCTCGTACTGGTTCTTGCCGCCTTCCTCGTTGTCGTTGAGCCATTTGTTGGGCATCAGCTTGTCGATGGCCAGCGGCATCAGGCCGGCGAAGATGGCATTGCGGGCGTATTGCGTTGCCGTGGGGAGGATGGCGCAGTAGAAATCGTCGAGCGCCACGTCGTAGTAGCCCCGCAGCAGCGAGGAGATCGACCGCCACTGGTCGTAGCGGAAGTTGTCGATCAGCAGCAGCGTGGTCTTCGGGTTCTCGTCCGCCACCGGGAAGATGTTGGTGCGCATGAGCGTGTGTGACATCACGGGGGTGTCGTCCGAGCGCTTGTTGATCCAGTTGTAGTAGTTGCGGCGTACGAACTTGCAGAATTCCTGGTTCGCCTCGGTCTTCTGGTAGGTGAGCACCTCCTTGATGCCCTGGTCGGTGGATTCCGAAAGCTCGACCTCCCAGTTGGTGAGCTTGCGGTAGAGCGAGCACCAGTCCGAAAAGGTCTCGGCCATCTGCAGCGACGAGGAGATACGCCCGAATTCCGACCGGTAGTCGGCCGTGGTCTGCTCGGTGACGAGCTGCTGCTGGTGCACGTTCTTCTTGATCGAGAGCAGCACCTGGTTGGGGTTGACGGGTTTGATGAGGTAGTCGGCGATCTTCGAGCCGACGGCCTTGTCCATGATGTTCTCCTCCTCGCTCTTGGTCACCATGATGACGGGCGTCGTGGGGCGCACCTCCTTGATCTTGGGGAGGGTCTCGAGCCCCGTCATGCCGGGCATCATCTCGTCGAGGATTATCAGGTCGTAGGCGCCTTCGGCCGCCATGTCGATCGCGTCGTAGCCGTTGTTGCA
This sequence comes from Alistipes sp. CAG:29, assembly GCF_000435435.1. Classification (NCBI taxonomy): domain Bacteria; kingdom Pseudomonadati; phylum Bacteroidota; class Bacteroidia; order Bacteroidales; family Rikenellaceae; genus Alistipes; species Alistipes sp. CAG:29. Next base: position 32,556 of record NZ_FR893483.1, read on the forward strand.
GGTGTCGACTTCGTAGCCTTTCTGTTTGAGGAACAGGACGTGGGGCTTCAAGAGTTCGACCTCGTCGTCCACCCAGAGTATTTTGACCATACGGTTATCGGATTTTAGTTCGCAAAATTAGTTATTTTATTATCAAACGCAAAAACCGGGCGTTTATTGGGTCGGCGGGATATTATCCGCGGTTCCGGGGTGTAAATCGCCTCCGGGACGGTTTGCAGCGGCGTGCCGGGAGTCTCGCGGGAGCGGAGCCCCGGCTCCGGGCAGGGCGAGGATGCCGTGCCCTCTGCAGCCCGTGTGCAGGATGGCCGCGCAGGTGTCGTCGGGCGCGGGGCGGGCTGCCGCACCGGCATCCGGGCGGGGAGGGCCGTGCCGGGACGCTTCGGGCGCAATGATGCCCGGAAAAGGCTTCTTCCTTTTCGGCGGGTTTGTGGTTAATGTGTTGATTATGAATGATTATCGTGCGCGGTTCGCTTCGGCGTGCCGTCCGGATATAATTGCCTGGCACATAATATTTTAATTTTCCGCCGAGTTTTGCCCGATATTTGTTATCCTCTTGTTCCAGTGGCTGGTAGGGGACTGCCGGAAAAATAATGAAAAAAAGTTGAGGTTTATTGGCTAAAATGTAAATAAAGCGTATATTTGCAGTCCGAATGTCTTCACACGAACTTAATAATTTAATACTATATAACTATGACAAAGGCAGATATCGTAAGCGAAATCGCTAAGAGCACCGGCGTTGAGAAGGTGCAGGTTCAGGCAATCGTCGAAGCTTTCATGGATAGCATCAAGACCTCTCTGACCAACAAGAACAACGTGTATCTCCGCGGCTTCGGCAGCTTCATCGTGAAGAAACGTGCAAAGAAAGTCGCACGCAACATCTCGAAGAACACGACCATCACCATTCCGGAACATAACATCCCCGCTTTCAAGCCCGCCAAGAGCTTCGCTGCGAAGGTGAAATAATTCAATAAATAAAGAACCTCTAAAATTTAAGGACTATGCCAAACGGAAAGAAGCATAAGCGTCACAAGATGGCTACCCACAAGCGCAAAAAACGTCTGCGCAAGAACCGCCACAAGAAAAAGTAGGGTAGCACCTTAGTGCTAAACGATAGATAAAGCTAAAGGAGCCCCGGGTTCTTTTAGCTTTACCTATTTTCTGCGGTTTTTTGCGACCGGGGCCCGTATCCCCGGGGGGAATGCAGATCCCCGGATAGCCGTTTGCGGACGTCAGGCCCTCTTGCAACGCAGGTTATGAGGCTGCCGCAGAGGCATTGCGACGCAGTGCCGCCGAAAAAACAGGGTATTGTCTTACCCGCCATGTTGCCGGCCGATGTGTCCGGACAATATTTTCCTTTGGAGTTCGCCGCCACTTCAGACCAAAATGCGGCCTAACCGGTTTCAGTATTCCGCAACCCCGTTTCCGGGATGCGACACACGATATAGATGAACAGAGAATTAATCGTTAACGTCAACCCGACAGAAATCTCCATTGCGCTGTGTGAGGACAAGGTGCTTGTCGAGCTCAACAAGGAGCAGTGCCAGACGGGTTTCTCGGTAGGAGATATCTACCTCGGGAAAGTACGCAAGATAATGCCCGGGCTCAACGCGGCCTTCGTAAACATCGGGCACGAAAAGGACGCTTTTATCCACTACCTCGACCTGGGAAGCCAGTTCCCCTCGTTGCAGAAGCTGGTCGCTTCGCAGCAGCCCGGCAAGCGGGGAATGCGCGTCGAGGGCATGAAGCTCGAACCGCCCGTCGAAAAGACGGGCAAGATCGGCGACTATCTTCAGGTCGGGCAAAACATCATGGTGCAGATCGCCAAGGAGGCCATTTCGACCAAGGGGCCCCGCCTGACCTCCGACATTTCGCTGGCCGGCCGCAACGTCGTGCTGGTGCCCTTTTCGTCCAAGGTGTTCCTTTCGCAGAAGATCCGCTCGGCGGACGAGAAGAAACGCCTGAAGCGCATCGCGGCTGCGGTGCTCCCCAAGAATTTCGGGGTTATCATCCGCACGGCGGCCATGGAGGCCAAGGACGAGGACATCGAGCACGACATCCAGTCGCAGATCGACCGCTGGCGCAAGACCTGCGCCGCGATCAAGAAGAGTACGCCGCCCGCGCAGCTGATGAGCGAGATGAACCGTGCCAATACGATCATCCGCGATTCGCTCAACGGCTCGTTTTCGCAGATCGCCGTCGACGACGAGGCGATGTACAACGACATTCGCAATTACATCCGCTTGATCGAGCCCGAGAAGGAGAAGATCGTCAAGCTTTACCGGGGCAACGTCCCCATCTTCGACAACTTCGACATCTCGAAGCAGATCAAGTCGCTCTTCGCCAAGTACGTCTCGCTGCGCCGCGGCGCCTACCTGATCATCGAGCATACCGAGGCGATGAACGTCATCGACGTCAATTCGGGCAACCGCACCAAGGCCGAGGACAACCAGGAGCAGACCGCCATGGACGTCAATCTGGCGGCTGCGAAGGAGATCGCCCGCCAGCTGCGCCTGCGCGATCTGGGGGGCATCGTCATCATCGACTTCATCGACCTGCACAAGGCGCAGAACAAACAGGCGCTCTTCGACGAGATGGTCAAGCTGATGTCCACCGACAAGGCCAAGCATACGGTGCTGCCGCTCACCAAGTTCGGGCTGATGCAGATCACCCGCCAGCGGGTGCGTCCCGTGGCCGTGGAGGAGGTGTCGGACGTCTGCCCGACCTGCAACGGCACGGGCAAGATCGAGCCTACGGTACTGCTGGACAAGAAGATCGAGAACCAGATATCGTTCCTCACGCAAGACCGGGGACACAAGTATATCAAGCTGGTGGTCAGCCCCTATGTGGCTGCTTTCCTGCGGAAGGGCATCTGGTCGCTGCGCCGCCGCTGGGAGTGGAAATACAAACTCCGCCTGCATGTCGTCGAAGACCAGAGCCTCGGCATCGTCGAGGTGCATTACCACGACGACAAGGATAACGACCTGATTAACAAGTAACGCTATGACTGCCAGCGAGCAGCTGGCGCAGTTCGCCGCCGGGTCGAAGGCCCTGCCGAAGTTGTGCCGCGAATATAAGAAGGAGCGCGCAACCGTCCACCTGAAAGAGCTGGTCGGCGGTGCTCTTTCGTTTTATGCGGCGGCAGCAGTGGCGAAAACGGGGGGCGTGCATATCTTCGTGGCCGAAGACCGGGATGCCGCGGCCTACCTGCTGGTCGAAAGCCCTGCCCCGCCTGTGCCGCGAATATAAGAAAGAGCGCGCAACCGTCCATCTGAAAGAGCTGGTCGGCGGCGCTCTTTCGTTCTATGCCGCTGCCGCTGCGGCGAAAACCGGGGGCGTACACGTCTTCGTCGCCGAGGACCGCGACGCTGCGGCCTACCTGATGAACGACTTCTATAACCTGCTGGACGAGAAGCAGGTCTATTTCTTCCCGTCGTCCTACAAGCGTTCGGCGGCCTACGGCGCCGAGGATGCCCAGGGCGTGGTGCAGCGCACCGCGGCGATGAACGCCGTGCGGGGCTTTACGAAGGGATACCTGGTGGTCTGCACCTATCCCGAAGCGCTGGCCGAACGGGTCGTCGACGCCGCGACGTTGCAGCGCGACACGATTGCCGTGAAGCTCGGCGACAAGATTTCGATCGCCGTGCTGGAAGACGCCCTTGCGGATGCGAACTTCACGCGTGTCGATTTCGTCTACGAACCGGGGCAGTACTCCGTGCGCGGAGGTATCGTCGATGTCTTTTCCTATTCGGAAAGCAAGCCTTACCGGATCGACTTTTTCGGCGACGAGGTCGACTCGATCCGCCGTTTCAATATTTCGAGCCAGCTTTCGGCCGACAAGCTCGACCGGGTGGAGATCATCCCTAACCTCAATGCCGGCGAGGCACCCCGGGTGTCGTTCGTGCAGTTCGCGGGCTCTTCGGCGGCCTGCTGGTTCTACGATGCCGACTATGTGCTGCGCCGTGTCAACGACCTGCGCCGCAAGGTGCTCGCGGACATGGAGAATCCCGGGCAGATCGACCGCCTGCTGACCAGCCGCAACGTGTTGTTGCGCGACATGGCCGGCAACAGCGTGGTGGCGCTGCGCGACAACCTGCCGGAACGCCCCGCCACGGCGGCCGTGGTGTTCGACACGGCCCCGCAGCCCAAGTTCAACAAGAATTTCGAGATGCTGGCCGACGACATGATCCGCAATTCGCTGCGGGGTTATGCGACCTACATCCTCTCGGAGAACAAGGTGCAGGTCGAACGCCTCGAAAACATCTTCCACCAGATAGGCCGGGGGCAGGCCGCCGTGCGGTCGCTCTCCGTTACGCTGCACGAGGGGTTCGTGGACAACGACCTGAAACTGTGCCTCTATACCGACCACCAGATTTTCGACCGTTACCAGCGTTACCGCATCAACGGCGAGATCCGGCGCGACGAGCAGATGACCGTCGCCGAGCTGAACCAGCTCCGCCCGGGCGACTATGTGGTGCATATCGACCACGGCGTGGGGCGTTTCGACGGGCTGGTGAAGATCATCGAGAACGGCAAGGTGCACGAGGCTATCAAGCTGGTTTACAAGGACGGCGACGTGTTGTTCGTAAACGTCCATTCGCTCCACCGCATTTCGCGTTACAAGTCCGGCGACGGCGAGCCGCCGAAGGTCTATAAACTCGGCAACGGGGCATGGCAGAAACTCAAGAACGCCGCCAAGAAGGCCGTCAAGGATATTTCGCGCGAGCTGATCGCCCTCTATGCCAAGCGCAAGGCCAGCAAAGGGTTCGCATTCACGCCCGACAGTTACCTGCAGCACGAGCTGGAGGCGTCGTTCCAGTGGGAGGACACCCCCGACCAGCAGACGACCGTCGCGGCCGTCAAGAAGGACATGGAGTCCGACCAGCCGATGGACAGGCTGGTCTGCGGCGACGTGGGCTTCGGCAAGACCGAGGTGGCGATCCGCGCGGCATTCAAGGCTGCCGTGGACGGCAAGCAGGTGGCGGTGCTGGTGCCGACGACGATCCTCGCCCTGCAACACTACCGCTCCTTCTCGGAGCGCCTGCGCGATTTCCCCGTGCGGGTCGAGTATCTCAACCGCACCAAGACCGCCAAGGAGGCGGGGCAGATACGTGCCGACCTCGAATCGGGGCGTATCGATATCCTGATCGGCACCCATAAAATACTGGGCAAGCAGATCAAATTCCGTGACCTGGGGCTGCTGATCATCGATGAGGAACAGAAGTTCGGCGTCGCGGCCAAGGAGAAACTCACGCAGATGGCCGTCAACGTCGATACGCTGACCCTGACGGCGACGCCGATCCCGCGCACGCTGCAATTTTCGCTCATGGGCTCGCGCGACCTGTCGGTCATCTCGACCCCGCCGCCCAACCGCCAGCCGATCGTCACCGAGTCGCATGTCTTCTCCGAGGAGATCATCCGCGACGCCGTCGAGGCCGAGCTCGCACGCGGCGGCCAGGTATATTTCGTCCATAACCGCGTCGAAGACCTGATGTCCATCCAAGGGCTTATCACGCGCGTATGCCCCAAGGCCCGCGTGGCCGTCGGACACGGCAAGATGCCGGCCGAGAAGCTCGAAAAACTGATTATGGATTTTATCTACGGGGAGTTCGACGTGCTCGTTTCGACCACGATCATCGAGAACGGCATCGACATCCCCAATGCCAATACGATCATCGTCGACAATGCCCAGAACTTCGGCCTGAGCGACTTGCATCAATTGCGCGGGCGCGTGGGGCGCAGCAACCAGAAAGCCTACTGCTACCTGCTCTCGCCGCCCGAGGAGATGCTGTCGTCCGATGCGCGGCGCCGCCTGCGGGCGATCGAGGAGTTCTCCGACCTGGGGTCGGGGTTCAACATTGCGATGCAGGATCTCGACATCCGCGGCGCGGGCAACCTGCTGGGTGCCGAGCAGAGCGGGTTTATCGCCGACATCGGTTTCGAAACCTACCAGAAAATCATGAACGAGGCGATCGCCGAGCTGCGGGCCGAAGGCTTGCAGGTGGCGGGTCTGGGTGCCGCCGAGCAGGATGTCGTGGAGCAGATGCATTACGTGGATGACGCGCACATCGAAATAGAGGTCGAGGCCGGGTTGCCCGATGCCTACGTGGCGCAGCAGGCCGAACGCCTGAAACTTTACCGCGAGCTCGACTCGACCAAGGACGAAGCCGCGTTGCAGGCCTTCGAGAGCCGTCTGGCAGACCGTTTCGGCCCCCTGCCGCGCGAAGCGCAGGAACTGCTCAACGTCGTGCGCCTGCGCTGGGAGGCGATTCGCCTCGGCATCGAACGGGTGAAGGTCAAGAACGGGCTGATGATCCTCCACTTCGTCGGCGAGCAGAATTCGCCCTATTACAAAAGCGATACCTTTATGGAGTTGCTTCGCAAGGTGACGCAAAATCCCGCCAGATTTGTGCTCAAACAGCACAATAATCGTCTGGCGATGACCGTTAGGAATGTCAAAGACATTGAGGACGGGTATAAAACACTGCAACAGCTTTGAATTTAGTCGTAGATATCGGGAACGCCCTGGTAAAACTTGCGGTTTTCGACAGGG
>NZ_FR893483.1:39260-43933 GCF_000435435.1 Alistipes sp. CAG:29
GCGGCGACGCTCCGCGGGCGGGTGGATTATCTGCTGGAGTTCACCTCCCAGACCCCCGTGCCCATCGGCAACGCATACCTTACGCCCGAGACGCTGGGGCGCGACAGACTGGCCGCAGCCGTCGGCGCGACAGTGCTCTATCCGGGTGAGAACGTGCTGATCGTCGATTTCGGTACGGCGGTGACCATCGACCTGGTGACGGCTGACAATACGTTCCGGGGCGGCTGCATCTCCCCGGGGGTGAAGACGCGTTTCAGGGCGCTGCACGATTACACGGCCAAGCTGCCGCTGTGTGCCGCGACCGAGGATGAAGGACTCTCGGGGCTCACGACCGAAGAGGCCATCGAGTTGGGCGTGATGAACGGGATCGCCTTCGAAATCGAAGGTTATGTCGTGCGCATGCGGGAACAAATCGACGGCCTGTGCGTAATTTTTACCGGCGGGGATGCAAAATTCTTTGTTAAACGAATTAAAAATACGATATTTGCAAACTGTAATCTGGTCTTTTGCGGATTGAATAGAATTTTAGAGCACAATGCAAGTGAAGAACACCTTGATTAAGCTGGTTGTTGCGGCAGCCGTGATGCTTCCTTATGCCGTATCGGCCCAGACAAGCAGTATTAACGCATTCTCTCCCTATACGATGTACGGCGTCGGCGAGATCAATACGCCCGGTACGACGCAGATGCGCTCGATGGGCGGCGTCGGGGTGGCCATGGGTACTCCGGGTAAAATTAATCTGCTCAACCCTGCAGCGTACAGTACCATCCCGCAAAAGAGCTTCCTCTTCAGTTTCGGCCTCGAGGGACAGAATTACTACAATTCGCAGAAGGTGGACAATGTGTCCAAAAACACGGCCTATAATACGTTCAATTTCCACGATATCGCGTTCCAGATGCCGGTCGCCAAGAAACTCGGGCTCGGGTTCAGCCTCACGCCTTACAGCTCGGTGGGCTACCGTACCAAGTATACCCAGGACTACGACCCGAACGATCCGGTTTGGGGCAATGTGGGACGCGTGCAGTACGTCTATCAGGGCGAAGGCGACGTGACGGAGGTCAAGGTCGGCCTGGGCTGGGAGATTTTCAAGAATTTCTCGTTGGGTATCGCGGCGCAGTATTACTGGGGCGACATCGACCGCAGCTTCGTGATGACCCCGACGCCGATCACGGGCGACGGAACTTTTTCGTCGACGGTCGGCAGCGACAATTACAGTATTTCGAGCATCAAAGGCCAGGTCGGCGTCCTCTGGAAGGCTGTCATGAACCAGAAACGCATGCTGACGTTCGGCGCTACGTACGATTTCGGCGGCAACCTGAACCCCGATGTGACCAAGCGGATCTATATCGGCGACCTGTATAATTCGACCGTGAAGGGCGATACGACCCATTTGGCACTTGCCTTGCCGCGTCAGCTTTCGGTGGGGGCTTATTATATGACCTCGAAATGGACGATCGGACTTGACTATGTCTATCAGAACTGGACCGGCGGCAATAAGGCGACCGAAATGACCGGGATCAGCGGGCCGGACAAATCTGCATACGAAGTGGCCTATACCAATACGAGCATGGTGAAGATGGGCGTGGAGTATACGCCGAACTATTACGACGTGCGCAGGTTCATGAAACGCTGGGCCTACCGGGCGGGTTTCCGTTACGGAACCTACAACCAGACCTACGACGGCAATAAAATCGGCGAATACGCCGTTACGTTGGGTGTAGGGGTGCCTGTGAAGTTCCTCGGCAGTTCGACCATCGACGTGGGCGTGGAATACGGACGTCGCGGCTATAACCTTTCCGAGCGCCTGGGACTGGTGCGGCAGCAGTATTTCAAATTCTCGGTCGGATTCTCGCTCTTTGCGGGTGCCGAGAACGGGGAATACTGGTTCCGCAGGCCGAAATACGATTAGTTTTTGAGCCGGAAAATTGCACGTCCGAGGAATTAGTAGTAACTTGCGACCCCGACACGGAGGTAGTTTAACTGACGAAAACAATTATAAGTATAAGAAATACAAAAATTAATCTCTGACCGATGAAAAACGTAAAATTTCTGCTTTCTGCCGCTTTGGTGTTTTTGGCTTCGGCGGCTTTGGCTCAGGATTTCAGTGCCCCGCAATATGCGAAATGGGGCGCTACTCCCGAAGAGCGTGAACAGAACATTCTGAACAGTAATTTCCTGAAAGAATCGTGCGACAACCGTGACTACGATGCCGCTGCACACTACCTCAAGGGGCTTATCGACAAGATACCCGATGCTGCGGAGTCGATCTACCAGCGCGGTGCCGTCGTGTATAAGAACAAGATCAACCGTGCCAAGAGCGTGGCGGAGAAGAACATGTTCATCGACTCGCTGATGCTGATGTACGATATGCGTGCCCAGTATTTCGGCGATAACGTCAAGCCCGGCAAGACGGCCTTTATCCTCGACCAGAAGGCGCGCGAGTTCCTGCGCTACAAACCCAACGACCGCAAGGGCATCCGCGAGGCATTCCGCGCGGCAATCGCGCAGGGCGGTGACAGCACCGACCCCGAGACCGTGGTGGCTTATTTCTCGAACCTCTGCGAGGATTACAAGAATACTGACGAGGTGATGCCCGATGAGATCATCGCCGAGTACGACCGCCTGACCCCGTTCTTCGAGAAGAACCCCGAGGCCGGCGATTACAAGTCGCAGTTCGACGCGGCTTTCGGCCTGAGCGGCGCGGCCAGCTGCGATAACCTCGAAAAACTGTTCCGCGGCAAGCTGGAGGCTGCTCCCGACGATGAGGCGTTGCTGGCGCAGGCCGTAGCCCTGATGTCGCGTGCCAAGTGCGACGGCGATTTCTATTTCTCGATTGCCGAGAAATACTATACGGTGAAACCTTCGTCGGAAACCGCGATGTTCCTTGCGCAGGCGTTCCAGAGCAAGGGCGACTATACCAAGGCCATGAAATACCTCAACGAGGCGCTTGCCGTCGAGACGGATCCCGCTGAGCGTCAGCTGCTGCTGGTGCGCATGGCGCTGGTAGGTTTGGTTTCCAACGACATCCAGGGCGCCGCATCGGCTGCCCGTCAGGCCCGCGATCTGAACCCCGAGGACGGTGTGCCGTATTTCGTACTGGCTCAGTGCTACGGCATTTCGGCAGCTCATTGTGAAGGTTTCGCCGGGCCGGCTACCTTCTGGGCAGCTTACGACACGATGGCCAAGGCCGTCGAGCTGCTGCCGAGCGATTCGGAATACCGCGAACCTGCCAAAACCTCGATGAACGCATTCCGCAGCCGTTTCCCGACTTCGGAGGAGTGCTTCTTCAACGAGTTGCAGGAAGGCGCACGCTATACCGTCAACTGCGGTACGGCTGCCGGTGTGTCGACTACTGTGCGTCCCCGCTAATTGATGGACAGATTTATCGCAAGATACGTGATGGTAGCACTCTCCGTTGTGGGGAGTGCTATCTTGCTATTCTCTTGCGAGCGTGAAGAAGAACCCGAATCGGAGTCCCGGATAGAGATGATGATGACCGAATACAGCGAAAACCTGTCGGTTGTCATGTCGCAGAACGGCCGCCGTTCGTATCATTTCAAAACCCCGCTGCTCGAAGGTTATTCGCTGGCGCGCGAGCCTTACCGCGAGTTCCCCAAGGGTGTGGAGATGACGACCTATAAGAACGATTCGCTCTCGTCGGTCGATGCCGTGCTGACGGCCAACTATGCGATCCATTACGAGACCCGCGACCTGTGGGAGGCGCGGGGAAATGTCGTGGTAGAGAAATCGGACGGCAAGAAACTCTATACGCAACAGTTGTTCTGGAACGCGCGAACCAAGAAAATCTATTCGAACGTCGATTCGAAAATCGTGCAGAACGACGGCCGCGACGTGTTCATCGGCGAAGGTTTCGAGTCGGACGAGGAGTTTAAGGACTGGCGCTTCCGCCGTATGAAGGGGCGCATGGAGGTCGAGGTCAAACCTAACGAATCGGACTCTACGGCGGTGGCCGAACCTGCCGGCCGGACTTCGGATTCGCCCCGCCCTGCGACAGACCACCCTGCGACAGACCGGCCTGCCGCTCCGGTTGCGGCGCGGCCCGCGGCACCGCTTTCCGAGGAGCCGCCTTTGGCTGCACCAGCTGTCCGCCCCGACGGGGAGGAGGAGCTCCGCCCGGCCGAACCGATCGGTGAGATACAGCCGCTGCGGCGTGCCGTACATGCGGACGAAGCGGGGGAGTAACCCAAAATAAACAGGACGATGCTTACTTCGGTCATACTGATTGTCTTAATGCTGTTATTGTCGGCATTCTTTTCGGGCATGGAGATCGCTTTCACGAGCAAGAACCGCCTGAAACTGGAGATCGACCGCAAACAGAGCCGCATGTTCGACCATATCGCGGAGATTTTTTCCCGCCACCCCGGGCAGTATATCACCACGATACTGGTGGGCAACAACATTGCCCTGGTCATCTATTCGCTTTACATGTCGTTGCTGCTGCGCGGCATCTTCTATGCGCTGGGGTGGGAAAGCATCGCCCGTAACGGTTCGGTCGCCATCGAAACGGCCGTGTCGACCGTCATCATCATCTTTGCTGCGGAGTTCCTTCCCAAGTCGATCTTCCGCAACAACCCCAACTTCTATTACCGCGCCCTGGCGCCGGTGATCTATTTCTTTTACCTGCTGCTCTATCCGATCGCCCGCCTCACGAC
>NZ_FR893483.1:43954-74950 GCF_000435435.1 Alistipes sp. CAG:29
TCACGACGCTCATATCGCATGGTATCCTGCGCCTGGCGGGGCGCCGTGTCGAGGAGCGGGCCGTGTCGCACAGCTTCGGCCGCGACGATCTCGCGGCACTGCTCGATACCAATACGTCGGAACCGCGTCCCGAGCCGGACAACGAGTTCAAACTTTTCCAGAATGCGCTGGATTTCGCCGACCTGCGGGTTCGCGACTGCATGGTGCCGCGTGTGGATGTCGAGGCGGTGGATATCGACGACACGTCGATCGGGCAGCTCACGGCGCGGTTCGTCGATTCGAAATATTCGCGTATTTTCGTCTGGCGCAAGAGCATCGACAACATCGTCGGTTATGTCAATTCGAAGAGCCTGTTCACGCGTCCGGCCAATATCGCCGACGTGATGATGCAGGTCAATTTCGTGCCCGAGACCATGCCGCTGCAGCTGATGTTGCAGAATTTCATCAAGCACCGCAGCAACATCGCCGTGGTGATCGACGAGTTCGGCGGGACGGCGGGCGTCATTTCGCTCGAGGACGTGCTCGAACAGATTTTCGGCGAGATCGAGGACGAACACGACATACCCGATCTTACCGAAAAGCAGGTCGGCCAGGACGAGTATGTCCTCTCCTGCCGGCTGGAGGTGAAATACCTCAATGAAAAATACGGGCTGGGGATCGAAGAAAGCAAGGAATACGATACGCTGGCGGGCTTCATCATCTTCAATTACGACGGGATCCCGACCGCTGGGGAAACGGTTTTCATCGGCGGCCTGCAGTTGCGCATACTGCGTACGACGCGTTCGCGTATCGAGCTGGCGAGGGTCAAGAAATTGTAGGAATTTTTATATTATAATAAAGGCCTTTTCCGAATAAATTTTACTACCTTTGACTGCTAATTCGAAACAAACGAATAATTAACGATTTATATGGCAAGTTTAAACACTCTTCGCACCAAGTTCGGCATCGTGCTGTCGATTGTCATCGCAGGCGCCCTCTTGGCTTTCATTCTCTCCCTGAAGACCGAAATGGGCTTCTCGGGTAACGACCCCCGGGTCGGTGTCATCAACGGTAAAAAAATCAACTATTCGGAGTACTACAACCAGTACGAGCAGATCAAGGCGCAGAGCGGCGCCCAGGAAAGCGACGAACAGCAGTCCGCCATGCTCGCCAATGCTGCATGGCAGGCCCTGATCGGCAAGTATGTGCTGGAACCCGGTTTCGACAAGATGGGGCTGCGCGTTACGGAGCCCGAGCGTCTGTCGATGGTCAGCGGCCAGCATCCGTCGCAGGCGTTCTACAACGCCTTCGCCGATCCCCGCACGGGTGAGTACAACGTGGCTGCCGTCGGACAGTTCCTCGCGCAGGCCGAAACGAATGCGCAGGCACAGCAGGCGTGGGCGCAGCTCAACGAGCAGGCCCGCATGGAGCGTGAGATCGCCAAGTACCTCGGCCTGATCAAGGGCGGTGTATATGTCAATGCACTCGAAGTCGCGAACGGTGTGAATGCGGCCAACAATACCTATTCCGGGAAATGGGCCGGCAAGAAATATTCGGCTGTCCCCGATTCGCTGATCCAGGTGAAGTCCGGCGACATCAAGGCATACTACAACAGCCATAAGGATATGTTCAAGCAGACTCCCTCGCGTACGCTGTCGTATGTCGTGTTCGAGGTTACCCCCACGGACGACGATATGCTCGCTCTCGAAAAGAGCGTTGCCGAGGTGGGCGCACAGTTCGCCGCTACGGAGGAGCTGAAGTCGTTCGTACGTGCCAACCGCAACGGCAAGATCGCCGATACCTATGTTTCGGCGGCTCAGCTTTCGGAGGACGAGGCCAAGGCACTGCTGGCGGGTGAGACTTACGGCCCCGTGCTGAAGAACAACCAGTGGACGATGGCCCGTGTGCTGGATTCGAAAATGGTGCCCGATACGCTGGGAATCCGCCATATCGTGCTGCCCTATACGCAGGAGGCGCTGGCCGACAGCCTGCTGACGGTAATCAAGGGCGGTGCCGATTTCGCACAGCTCGCCTCGCAATATTCGGTATACGAAGCTACGGCAGCCAACGGCGGCGAAGTGGGCGTGGTGCCCTTCTCGGCTTTCACGGGCGAATTCGTTGCCGCGCTGGCCAATGCCAAGCGGGGGGACGTGGTGAAGGTCGCTTCGGGCGATGCCATCCAGCTGATGCAGGTGTACCGTGCCAACAAACCTTCGAAGCACATGCAGGTGGCGACGATCACCTATCCCGTCGAGGCTTCGGCTGCGACGCGCCGCAATGCCCACAACCTGGCCGGCACTTTCTCGGTGAATGCCAAGGGCTCGGTCGAGGCGTTCAACAACGCCGCTTCGGAAGCTGCCGTTACTCCCCGTGTCGCCTCGCTGGCGCAGGGCGAGCGTACGATCCGCGGCCTGGAGGATTCGCGTGAGGTTGCCCGCTGGGCTTACGGTGCCAAGACGGGCGATCTTTCGGAAATCTTCACCGTCGGCAACGACTATGTGGTCGCTACGCTGACCGAGATCGATGACAATGAGTATACCCCGGTCGATAAGGTGGCTGCGCAGGTTCGCGCCCAGGTTCTCCGGGACAAGAAATACGATTATATCACCAAGCAGATCGCCGGTACGACGCTCGACGAGCAGGCTGCCAGCCTCGGTTCCGAGGTCGCCGATTTCGACGGCGTGACTTTCGGTGCCTTCTACGTGAACGGCCCGGGCGTCGAGCCCCGTCTGGTAGGCGCCATCGCTTCGACGACCGAGAAAGGCGTCCTTTCGGCTCCGGTGAAGGGCATGTCGGGGGTTTATGTCTTCCAGGTGGATGACATCCAGACTTCGGACAAGCAGACTGCCGAGGGCGAGAAGGTGCGTGCGCAGGCCATGGCCGAGAGCATGGCACAGCAATTCTCGGTGCAGGCCATCCAGCAGATGGCCAAGATCCAGGATCTGCGCGGCGAATATTTCTAAGCCTCGGATAAAAAATCGAATACAGTTTTCGAACGCCGGAATATTCCGGCGTTCTTTTTGTTATTTTTGCGTATATTTAAAAGTCGTATCAAAACATATCGCATACTATTATGAATAATTTTGTTTATCACAATCCGACGAAACTTGTTTTCGGTAAGGGGCAGATCGCCCGGCTCGCAAAGCTGATTCCTGCCGGCAAGAAGATTATGATTACCTTCGGCGGCGGCAGCGTGCGCCGTAACGGCATTTACGACCAGGTCGTCAAGGCCCTCGAAGGCCGTGACTGGGTCGAATTCTGGGGCATCGAGCCCAATCCGTCGGTCGAGACCGTCCGCGAGGCCATCGCATTGGGGCGTGAGCACGGCTCGGAGTTCCTGCTTGCCGTGGGCGGCGGGTCGGTCATCGACGGTACGAAGCTGATCGCTGCAGGGCTGCTTTATGACGGTGACCCGTGGGAGATCGTCCTGAAAGGGCAGGCGGATAAAACCGTTCCCCTCGGGACGGTGCTCACGATGTCGGCGACGGGATCGGAAATGAACAACGGCTCGGTGATCTCGTGCCATGAAACGAAGGAGAAATTCCCGTTCAACGGCGACTACCCGCTCTTTTCGATCCTCGATCCCGAGGCCTTGTTCTCGCTGCCGCAGAAGCAGATCGCCTACGGCTTGGCCGACACCTACGTGCATGTGCTGGAGCAATATATGACTACGCCCGGGCAGTCGCGCCTGATGGATCGTTGGGCCGAAGGCATTCTGCATACCGTGATCGAGATCGCACCCCGGATCCGTGAGAACCAGCACGATTATGCCGTGATGTCGGAGTATATGCTTGCGGCAACCCTGGCACTGAACGACATGATCCGTATGGGAGTGGCGCAGGACTGGGCGACGCATATGATCGGGCATGAGCTGACCGCACTGCACGGGCTGACGCACGGTGCGACGCTCGCCATTGTCATCAACGGTACGTTGCGCGTGCTGCGCGGACAGAAGCGCGGCAAACTCCTGCAATACGGCGAACGGATATGGGGTATCACCGACGGTTCCGACGAGGAGCGTATCGAGCGGACGATTGCAGCCAACGAGGAGTTCTTCCGTTCCCTGGGGCTTTCGACGCATCTTTCGCAGGAGGGCATCGGCGAGACTACGATCGCCGAAATCGAACGCCGCTTCAATGCTGCGGGCAGCAGGTTCGGCGAGGCGCGCAATGTCGACGGGGCGATGGCGCGCAGGATTCTGGAAGCCTGCCTGTAGTTTGTCCCCGAGACCATCTGTATCCATGAAAAAATCCCCGCCGAGACGTCTCGGCGGGGATTACCGTATTCTGTTGAACCGTTATTCGGCGAGCAGGATTTCCAGGATCTTGATGGCGGCCGTGGCGATCGGGGTGCCGGGGCCGAAGATGGCGGCGGCGCCGTCGCGGTACAGTTCGTCGTAATCCTGGTGGGGGATTACGCCGCCGACAATCACGATGATGTCCTCGCGGCCGAGCTTCTTGAGCTCTGCGATGATCTGCGGCACGAGGGTCAGGTGGCCTGCAGCGAGCGACGAAACGCCCACTACATGCACGTCGTTCTCGACAGCCTGTTTTGCGGCCTCCTCCGGGGTCTGGAACAGCGGCCCCATGTCGACGTCGAAACCGATGTCGGCATAACCCGTGGCTACTACCTTGGCACCGCGGTCGTGGCCGTCCTGGCCGAGCTTCGCGATCATGACACGCGGCTGGCGGCCTTCCTTCTTGGCGAATTCGGCGCACAGCTCCTTGGCACGCTCGAACTGTTTGTCGTTTTTCACTTCTGAACTATATACTCCTGATATTGAACGAATGACGGCTTTGTAGCGGCCTACGACAACCTCGCAGGCGTCGGAAATCTCGCCCAGCGAAGCGCGTACCTTGGCGGCTTCGACGGCCAGCTCCAGCAAGTTGCCCTGCTTGGTCTTCACGCACTCGGTGATCGCTGCGAGGGCCTTCTTCACGGCATCCTCGTCGCGCGAAGCGCGCAGCTCCTTCAGACGCTTGATCTGGCTTTCGCGCACGGCGGTGTTGTCCACGGCCAGGATGTCGATCGGAGCCTCTTTCTCCAGGCGGTATTCGTTGATGCCGATGATCTTCTCCTCGCCGGAGTCGATACGCGCCTGCTTGCGGGCCGAAGCCTCCTCGATGCGCATCTTCGGAATCCCGGTCTCGATAGCCTTGGCCATACCGCCCAGTTTCTCGACCTCCTGGATACGCTCCCATGCCTTGTGGGCGATCTCGTTGGTGAGCGACTCCACGTAGTAGGAGCCTGCCCACGGGTCGACCTCGCGGCAGATATTGGTTTCCTCCTGGATGTAGATCTGCGTATTACGGGCGATACGTGCCGAGAAATCGGTCGGCAGGGCGATAGCCTCGTCCAAAGCGTTGGTGTGCAGCGACTGGGTGTGTCCCAGGGCGGCGCCCATGGCCTCGATGGCGGTACGCGCCACGTTGTTGAACGGATCCTGCTCCGTGAGCGACCAGCCCGAGGTCTGCGAGTGGGTACGCAGCGCCAGCGACTTGGGGTTCTTGGGCTCGAACTGCTTGACGATCTTGGCCCACAGCATACGTGCCGCGCGCATCTTGGCGATCTCCATGAAGTGGTTCATGCCGATTGCCCAGAAGAACGACAGGCGGGGGGCGAAGGCGTCCACCGACATGCCTGCGTTGATACCTGCGCGCAGGTACTCCAGTCCGTCGGCCAGCGTGTAGGCCAGCTCGATGTCGGCCGTGGCGCCTGCCTCCTGCATGTGGTACCCCGAGATCGAGATCGAGTTGAACTTGGGCATGTTCTTCGAGGTGTACTCGAAGATGTCGGCGATGATGCGCATCGAGAACTCGGGCGGATAAATATAGGTGTTACGCACCATGAACTCCTTAAGGATGTCGTTCTGGATCGTACCGGCCAGCTGGTCGAGTGTGCAGCCCTGCTCCAGACCCGTCACGATGTAGAATGCCAGGATGGGCAGCACGGCGCCGTTCATGGTCATCGACACCGACATCTTGTCGAGCGGAATGCCGTTGAACAGTACCTTCATGTCCTCGACCGAGCAGATCGACACGCCGGCTTTGCCCACGTCGCCCACCACGCGCGGGTGGTCGGCGTCGTAGCCGCGGTGCGTAGCAAGGTCGAATGCCACCGACAGACCCTTCTGCCCGGCGGCCAGGTTGCGGCGGTAGAATGCGTTGGACTCCTCGGCGGTCGAGAAACCCGCATACTGGCGGATCGTCCACGGGCGCATCACGTACATCGTCGAGTAGGGGCCGCGCAGGAACGGGGCGATACCTGCCGCATAGTTCAGGTGCTCCATGCCTTCGAGGTCTTGGGCCGTATAGGCGCCCTTGACGGGAATACCCTCGGCCGTCAGCCACGGCTCGACCTGTCCGCAGCCTTTCGAGGCGCAGCAACTTTTCTGCTGGCCTGCGTCGTATGTCAGTTCTGAAAATTTAGCTCTCATGATTAGATTCCCATCTCTTTAAGGTAGAACTTAAGTGTTTCAAGCACGTTCGACTTCACGTTGATGAAGTTCGTGATGCCCTGTGCCTCCAGCTCGGGTGCGCAGGCCGGTGCCCCGGCAACCACCAGGATCGCCTTGCCGCCGAGCAGCTCCTTGACTTTCGGGGCTGCCTCCGCATAGTCGTCGTCGCTTGCGCAGACCACGACGATCTGCGCCTTGGATTCGAGCGCGGCCTTCGCGCCCTCTTCGATCGACTTGAAATAAGTGTTGTCGATCACCTTGATGCCGGCGCATGCGAAGAAATTGCACGAGAACTGCGAGCGGGCGCGGGCCATGCCCAGGTTGCCGCACGTCAGCATGAATGCCTTGGGCTCCTTGCCGCTGCGATCCACCTGCAGGCGCATCTCTTCGAACGCCATGGCACCGCGGTAGGGGACGAGTACATTGCCCTCGGCCTGCTTGCGCGTAACGGACTCGGCGGTGATCTCCTTGCCGGCGACCTCCGTAAAGTTGGGATATTGGTTGGCGCCGAGCAGCGTCTGGCGGCGCGTAGCGATGTTCTTGTCCTTGGCTGCGGCCGACGCTTTGATACGCTCGACGATCAGGCCGGCCTTGTAAGCCTCGGTGTAGCCTCCCTTCTGCTCGATTTCGAGGAAAAGCTTCCAGGCTTCGGCTGCGATCGACTGCGTGAGGTTCTCGACATAGTACGAGCCTCCTGCCGGGTCGACGACCTGGTCGAAATGCGACTCGTTCTTGAGCAGCAGCTCGACGTTGCGGGCGATGCGCTTCGAGAACTCGGTCGGGTTTTCGAACGAGGTGTCGAACGGCGTTACTTCCAGCGAATGTACGCCGGCGATCGTGGCCGACATGGCCTCGGTCGTGCCGCGAAGCATGTTCACATAGGGGTCGTAGACGGTCTGGTTCCACCGCGAGGTCTCGGCGTGGATGTGCATCTTGCAGGCGCAGTTCTTCGCCGGGCCGTAGCCCTTGACGATGTTGGCCCACAGCATACGTGCCGCGCGGAATTTGGCGATCTCCATGAAATAGTTGGAGCTTACCGAGAACGAGAAGCGCAGTTTGCGTGCGGCCGCGTCGACGTCCAGCCCTGCGTCCATCAGGCGTACGAGGTAGTCGTGGCCTGCCGAAAGGGTGAATGCCAGCTCCTCGACGATGGTCGAACCCGAGTTGCCGAACGTTTGCCCCGCAACGGTTACGATGCGCACGTGCTTGTACTCCTTGGTCTTGTGGATCAGCTCGACGATGCGGGCGATGCACTTTTCACCGTTGGGTGAGCAGAAATCGCCTTTCGACGAAAGCCCTTTTACCAGCGGGTCGATGCAGAATGCGATGCGGACATCCTCCTTGGCGATGCCCTCCTTTTCGACTTTGGCCAGGACGAGCTCGGCGACATGGGCCGTCTTCTCTCCGCAGAAGGTGATCTCGACAGCCGGAATGCAGATGTCCTTGAGCAGCGTGTCGAGGTCTGCGGCCGAGAAATCCGCCGACGCGATGCAGAAGCCGAGCGAGTCGACGCCTGCGTTGAGGATTTTCAGTGCCTCGGCGTTTGCCTCCTTGGGGCATACGACGCTCACGGTCTGGTGTACGCGCCAGCGGTTGTGCGCATGCGTACCGCGTACGTAAGGGAACTCGCCTGCCTGCGAGCCCAGGAACTTGATGCCCTCGAGGTTCTCGGCGCGGTAGTAGGGCCGGACGTTGAAACCTTCGCCCGTTTTCCATACCAGCTTGCGCTCGTAATCAGCACCTTTCAGGTCGGCCGTAATCACCTCCTCCCACTTCTCGGTCGGAACCGGCGGGAATTCAGTGAACAGCTTTTCACTTTTGGTATTTGCCATAACTATTTAGAGATTAGTATAAGTGTAGTTTCAAAATTGCACGTAAAGGTACAAAATTATTAGTGATTGAAACAAGAAATTGTTAATAAAATAACACTATATAATTTCTTTTTATAATATAGGTGATTTCGTTTGCTTTCGGCAACCGCCGGAAGAAGTTTTTTAGTTGTGGTGAAATAGTTTAATATTGTTCTTAATAGCTATGAAAATTACGAAAAACTAAAAATGTGAAAATTCGGGGATATGACGAAAATTTAAGGGTGTTTTTCGAAAAAATGCGTTAAAATTCGGCAGTTTTATGGAAAAATGCATGTATTTTTTCGGAAAATGCCGAAAAAACAGGGTGTTTTTCGAAAAAATGCCGATTTTGTGAAAACAACGTAACTGAAAAAATATTACATTTGCAAGCGAGATCGATACATACGGCGGCAGGGGTGAAGCCGCGGGTTAGTCAGGTTGGGCGGAGTATGCCGCGAGGCAGTTGCCCTCCGGAATTTTAGGTTAGGTTTTAGTTCAGCAATTATTCGGCTTCCGCCCCTGCGCGTATGTTTTTAATGGAATGCTAATCCAATTCAATTACATCTATGTCATCATTGCTCAGATTCAAGATGGTCGATGCGGCCATAAACCACACCGCCGTCGAGGTGAAGGCTCCCGAAGGACGTCCTTCGGACTATTTCGGGAAACGGGTATTCGGGCGCGCAGCCATGCGCAAGTATTTGAACAAGGCTACCTACGACGCCCTTGTCGATACGATGGAGAACGGTACGCCCCTCACGCGGGAGGTTGCCGACGGTATCGCGGCGGGCATGCGCCAGTGGGCGCTGGAGCACGGTGCCGACCACTATACCCATTGGTTCCAGCCCCTGACGGGAGGTACGGCCGAGAAGCACGATGCGTTTGCTGATCCGGACGGCTTGGGCGGGGTGCTGGAGGAGTTCTCCGGCAAACTGCTCGTCCAGCAGGAGCCCGATGCGTCGTCGTTCCCCAACGGAGGCATCCGCAATACGTTCGAGGCGCGCGGTTATTCGGCCTGGGATCCGACCTCGCCGGCGTTCATCGTCGACACAACGCTCTGTATCCCGACCGTCTTCATCGCCTATACGGGCGAGGCGCTCGATTACAAGGTGCCGCTGCTGCGCTCGATCTCGGCGGTGAACAAGGCTGCGACCGAGGTGTGCCACTATTTCGACAAAAACGTGCAGCGGGTCATCTCTTATCTGGGCTGGGAGCAGGAGTATTTCCTCGTGGACGAAAGCCTCTGGGCCGTACGTCCCGACCTGATGCTCACCGGGCGTACGCTGATGGGGCATGAATCGGCCAAGAACCAGCAGTTGGAAGACCACTATTTCGGTGCGATCCCGACCCGTGTGATGGCCTTCATGAAAGACCTCGAATACGAGTGCCTGAAACTGGGCATCCCCGTCAAAACCCGCCACAACGAGGTGGCGCCCAACCAGTTCGAACTGGCTCCGGTCTACGAGGAGGCCAACCTTGCCAACGACCACAACCAACTGCTGATGACCGTGATGGACAAGATCGCCCGCCGCCACAAGTTCCGGGTGCTGCTGCACGAAAAGCCCTTCAAAGGGATCAACGGTTCGGGCAAGCACAACAACTGGTCGCTGGGGACGGATACGGGCGTGAACCTGTTGGGGCCTGGCAAGACTGCCTCGGAGAACCTGCAGTTCATCACCTTCCTGGTCAATGCCATTTCGGCCGTACACAAGCACAACGGCCTGCTCAAGGCGGCGATCATGAGCGCCACGAACGCACACCGCCTGGGAGCCAACGAGGCGCCCCCGGCAATCATCTCGACCTTCCTCGGGACGCAGGTGTCGGCCGTGCTGGACAAACTGGCGGCCAGCAAGGGCGACGATGCGATCCGCTTCGACGCCAAGAACGTGTTCAAGATGAGCGGCATCTCGCATATCCCGACGCTGCTGCTCGACAATACCGACCGTAACCGCACCTCGCCGTTCGCGTTTACGGGCAATCGGTTCGAGTTCCGCGCCGTAGGTTCTTCGGACAACTGTGCCGAGGCGATGATCGTGCTCAATGCGGCGATGGCGCACGAACTGGCTGAGTTCAAGCAGAACGTTGATGCCAAGATCGAGGCCGGCATGAAGAAAGAGAAAGCCATCTACGAGGTGCTCAAACAGATGATCAAGGCCTGCAAGGCCATCCGCTTCGACGGCAACGGCTATTCCGACGAGTGGAAGGCCGAGGCGCGCAAACGCGGCCTGGACTGCGAAACCTCGACGCCGCTGATTTTCGACCGTTACCTCGACAAGCAGACGCTCCGGATGTTCGGCGACACGGGCGTCTTCTCGAAGGTCGAGCTCGAAGCCCGCACCGAGGTGAAGTGGGAGACCTACACCAAGAAAATCCAGATCGAGGGGCGCGTGCTGGGCGATCTGGCGATGAACCATATCGTGCCGATTGCTTCGAAGTACGAGGCATTGCTGCTCGACAAGGTCTACAAGATGTCGCAGATCCCGGGGCTGAACGCTTCGGCCGACATCGAACTCATCAAGAAGATCCAGTACCATACGGCCGAAATACAGCGGCTCACGGCCGGGATGGTCGACGCCCGCAAGGTGGCCAACAGGATCGAGGATCAGCGCGAGAAGGCGATCGCCTACCATGATACCGTAGCCGCATGTTTCGACGAGATCCGCCGCCACATCGACAAGCTGGAGGAGATCGTCGACGACCAGATGTGGCCGCTGCCCAAATACCGCGAGCTGCTTTTCCTGCGCTGATCGCCTCCTTATATAATTGTGTAATGATCCGGGTTTGCCGCTCGGATTATTTTTCGTTATCTTTGTTTTCCGAAGCTGTGAAAAGGGAATGGGGTGGATTAGGGTTCGGAGCCGATTTGGCGGCAGCAAATTTTCCGAAAAGGCGCTGCGCCAGACGGGAAGGAGTGCAGGTTTGAGGAGCAAACCGGCAATGCATTTGCATTGGGACATTGCTATTCCGAATTTTATTGCTTTCTTGCATGATGAACATGTAACCCACTTGTGAATGAAGCGAAAAATAGGAACAGTATTATTGACGGTATGCGTCACCGCAGCAGCATATGCCCAAAGCCCGCCGTCGGCAACAGATCGGACGCGGAATGCAAAAACAGCGGCGCGTATCGAACGTCATCGCCTCGCCTCGAAAGAGAATAATCTCTTTGTGACGGGCGCGTCGGGAATCACGGCGCATAATCAGGTGACTGTCGGCGTGAAGGTGGAGTACAGCCGCCAATTGAAAGGAAATTTTTATTGGGGCGTGGATTTTTCGGCCCGGTGGCATCTGGGGAGTTTGATGAGCTACGATTGGAGCGGCCACGGATCTGACCCTTACCGCAATACGGTTGCGCAGGATATTTATAAACTGGATGCAATGGCCTATTATCGGCTGCCGGTGGTGAAAAGCAGGCTTTTTCTGCGTTTCGGAGCCGGAGTTGGGGCGGGATACCACCGGATACTAAAGCATGTAGACAACGATCTTGACAAGGATAGGGTATTGCCTTTCTTCAATGTCGAATGTGCGTGGATTCTGCGGGTGACGAAGGGGTTTGAACTGAAATTTTCGCCGACGATCCTGTTTGTGCCTTCGGAATTCTCGGTGTCGCCCGTCGAACTCGGTGCGCCGACCGATGTGACGCCCTGGCTTACGGATGCCGGGTTTTCGCTGACGTGCGGCTGGCGGTTCTGATGTATTAGGAAGTAACAATATAGTATGAAAATCATTGCAGACAGCGGATCGACCAAATGCACGTGGCTCGTGACCGACGGCGTGCATACCTCGGAATACCGGACGCGGGGAATCAATGCCGTGCAGCACTCCCCGGAGCAAATACGCGAAGCGCTTGCCGAACTGCCGCCGTGCGGCCCCGTCGAGGCCGTCTATTTCTACGGCGCAGGGTGCGGGGGCACCTTCCCCGAAGCGACGGAGAAGATGGTGCGGGAACTCCGCGCGCATTTCGGCACGGGGCGGATCGAGGCCGAGACCGACCTGCTGGGGGCTGCCCGGGCGTTGTTCGGCCGCGGCGAAGGCGTGGCCTGCATCCTCGGCACGGGCTCCAATTCGTGCTGGTGCCGGGGCGGCGAAATCGTGGAAAACGTCCCGCCGCTGGGGTATGTCCTCGGCGACGAGGGCAGCGGTGCGGCGCTGGGACGCAACCTGGTGAACGGTATTTTCAAAGGGCATATCCCCCTGCGGGAGGAGTTCCTCGCGGCGCATGGGCTGACCTATGAGGAGATCATCCTCCGGGTCTACCGCGAGCCGTATGCCAACCGTTTCCTGGCGTCGTTCGCGCCGTTCGTACATGCGTACCTGGATTGCCCCGAGGTGCGGGCTATGGTGGCGGAAACCTTCGCCGATTTCGCCCAACGCAACCTGAGCCGCTATCCCGTGCATCTGACGGTCGCCTGCATCGGCGGCGTTGCCGCCGCATTCGAGGGGCTGCTGCGCGAGGTGCTCGCACATGGGGGTTACCGGGTCGGCCTGATCGCCGCATCACCTGCCGAAGGACTTATCAAATACCATTATGGAAAATAGAATAACCGAACAGGCTTCGGCCTACGATAATTTACAGCGGATGTCGGTGCACGACATCCTGACGGGCATCAACCGCGAAGACGCACGCGTCCACGAGGCCGTGGCCAAGACCATCCCCGTGATGGAACGGCTCGTGGAGCGGGTCGTCGAACGCATGGAGCGCGGCGGGAGGATGTTTTACATCGGGGCCGGTACGAGCGGGAGGCTGGGTGTGACGGACGCCTCGGAGCTTCCCCCGACCTATGGCGTGCCCTTCGACAGGGTCATCGGCCTGATCGCCGGCGGCGACGGTGCACTGCGGCGTGCCGTGGAGAATGCCGAGGACGATACCGCAGGGGCTTGGCGCGACATGGCGCCCTACCATCCCACGGCGGACGATGTTCTGGTCGGGATCGCCGCGTCGGGTACCACCCCCTATGTGGTCGGCGGCCTGCGCATGGCGCGGGAGCACGGCCTGTTGACCGCCTCCATTACCTGCAATCCGTCGTCGCCCGTGGCGGCTGAGGCGGAATATGCGCTCGAGGCGGTTGTGGGGCCGGAGTTCGTGACGGGGTCGACCCGCATGAAGGCGGGCACGGCACAGAAGCTGATGCTCAACATGCTGTCGACGGCCGTGATGATCCGCCTGGGGCGTGTCGAGGGCAACCGCATGGTCAACATGCAGTTGACGAACGACAAACTTGTGGGGCGCGGCACGCGCATGGTGGCCGAGGCTTCGGGGCTTTCCGAGGCGCAGGCACGGGCGTTGCTGCTGCAATACGGGTCGGTGAAAAAGGCGTTGGAGCATGCACCGAAGCCTGAGTGAGTATATCGCCCTGCTGGAGCGCGAGGGCGAACTCGTCCGCATAGCGGCTCCGGTGTCGCCGGTGGAGGAGATCGCCGAGATAACCGACCGGGTTTCGAAAATGCCCGGCGGCGGCAAGGCGTTGCTGTTCGAAAATACCGGCACGGAGTTTCCCGTGCTGACCAACATGTTCGGTTCCGCACGCCGCATGGCGCTGGCGCTGGGCGTCGGGTCGCTCGGCGAACTCTCGGAACGGGTCGACGGATTGCTGCGGCAGGCCATGGCGCCGCGCCCGTCGTTCGCGGACAAGCTGCGGGCGTTGCCGCTGCTGGCCGGGATGTCCCGCTGGTTCCCGCGTACGGTGTCGGGGCGGGGCGAATGCCAGCAGGTCGTACGGACGGGTGCTGAGGCGTCGCTCGCGGCGCTTCCGATCCTGAAGTGCTGGCCGGCCGACGGCGGGCGTTTCGTAACCCTGCCGATGGTGAACACGGTCGATCCCCAGACGGGCGTGCGCAACGTCGGCATGTACCGTATGCAGCTCTTCGACGACCGTACGACAGGCATGCACTGGCATATCCACAAGACGGGCGCCCGGCATTACGAGGCCTGGAAACGCGCCGGGCGGCGGATGCCCGTGTCGGTGGCGCTGGGCGGCGATCCGGCCTATACCTATGCCGCGACGGCGCCGATGCCCGACAATATGGACGAATACCTGCTGGCCGGGTTCCTGCGTCGCCGTCCCGTGAAACTCGTGAAGTGCGTCACCAACGATATTTATGTCCCGGCCGACTGCGACTTCGTGATCGAGGGTTATGTCGACCCTGCGGAGGAGAAAGCCGTCGAAGGCCCCTTCGGCGACCATACGGGGTTCTATTCGCTCGAAGACCGTTATCCGCTTTTCCACGTCACGGCCCTTACGCGGCGGCGCGATGCGGTATACCCGGCCACGGTCGTGGGGATTCCCCCGCAGGAGGACGCCTGTATCGCGCAGGCTACGGAGCGGATATTTCTGGCGCCGATACGCATGGCCCTGCAGCCCGAAATCCGCGACATGACGATGCCCGAGGCCGGAACGGCGCATAACATCGCCGTCGTTTCGATCGACAGCCGCTATGCCGGACAGGCCGTGAAGGTCGCCCAGTCGCTGTGGGGCGCCGGGCAGATGATGTTCAACAAATACATGCTCGTCGTCCCGGCTGCGACCGACGTGCGCGATACGGATGCATTGGCGCGGCTCGTGCGCAACCTCGACCCGCTGCGCGACATAGTCCGCAGCGAGGGGATTCTCGATGTCCTCGACCACGCGACGGCAACGCCGGGCTTCGGCGGAAAAATTGCATTGGATGCTACGGCCTGCGGTACCGGGGGCGGGTGCGTGAATCCGCAGGAGCCTGCAACGCGTGTGCCTGCCGATCCCCCACGGGGTGTCGAGGGCGTGCGTCCCGCAGCGGATGGCGCAATATCCGGGGCTTGTGACGGGCAGGGTGACGGCGGGCAGCCCCTCCTTCCGGCCGGCTACCGCTCCGACCTGCTCGAAAAATGGGGCGTGGCGGTCGCCTTCGCCGCGCCGGACGCCGAAGTGCCGGTTCCGCCGGGGGTGAAATACCTCGCCGTGTTCGACCCGGCGGCATCGGAACTCACGGCTGCCGAACTTTTGTGGCTCGCTGCGGCCAATACCGATCCGCGGCGTGATGTGCGGACGGAAGGTGCGGCGTTGGTGATCGATGCCCGGAGCAAACGCCCCGGGGCGGGGGAGAACCCCGGCCGTTTCCCGAACGTCGTGACCGCGTCGGAAGCGACTGTCGCTTTGGTCGACCGCCGCTGGCCGGAATATGGCTTGGGGGCGTTTGTCGGTTCGCCGTCGCGGCGTTACCGCCGCCTGCTGCTCTCCGACGGGGCGCAGTGGCGTTGAGGGGGGGCTGACGGGTACCGTAGCCCATTTCGTGCCGCCGGGGTTGTTTTCAGGGCATCCTGCCGGGGGATGACCGGTGATAAATAGTTTCTGCATATGGCAAAATTTTTTTCAGACCGTGAAATCCGCGCCGTGGCGGTATTCCTGCCGCTGGCGGGATTGCTTATAGGCGGCATCGTGCTCCTGCGTCCGAAGGCCGATCCCCAAGCAGCTTTTGTGGCCGGGATGGAGATGGAAGGGCGGGCCGATTCGGTTGACCTGCGGCCGTTCGACCCCAATACCGTGGACTACGACGGACTTCGGCGGCTGGGCCTGTCGAAGCACGAAGCCGTGAGCCTGCTGAAATACCGCGCTGCGGGGAAGATCTTCCGTATCCCGGAGGATGTGACGCTTTGCTACGGCATCAGCGATTCGATCTACCGCCGCCTGGCTCCCTATATCCGTATCGGGCGCAAATATGCCATCGCGCCCCGGCAGTATCGTACGGGACGCGTCGTGCCCGAACCCATGCCGCCCTCGCGCTTTCGCATCGACACCGTGGGGGCGCGTTACCTGCGGGCCATCGGGGCGTTGTCCAAGCGGCAGGCCGAGGCCTTCATCCGCTGGCGCGACCTGAGCGGGATCTACGACATGGAGGAGTTGCGCGCCTGCTATGTCGTGAGCGATTCGGTGGCTGCGGCGCTCGAACCCTATATTATCTTTCCCGAGCGCGGAGCTGCGCCGGTCGACGAACCCGTGGAGATCAATACGGCCGATTCCGCGACGCTGCGCGGTGTGGTGGGGATCGGAGCGCGGACGGTGGTGTCAATCATGAACTACCGCGCGAGGCTCGGCGGATTTGTCCGTTTGGAGCAACTCGCAGAGGTTCCGGGAGTCACGGAACGCAATTATGAGAAAATTTTGAAACAAATTTGCTGCGATAGTTGTGAAATTCGGAAAATTGATATTAACTTTGCAACCCCGAAAGTCCTTAGGCGGCATCCGTATATTCCGCCGCAGAAACTTCGGAAATTACTTAAAACAAGACAGTTGAAAGGAGGTTGGAGTACCGCTGAGGAATTGGTTGAAGACAACATATTGACCCGCGAAGAGGCAGCACGGCTGGCTCCTTACCTGCGGTTCGGTACCCGAAGCGGGGCTGACGATACGGACAACGACACGATATGGGGCGAGGTATCAGGTGATGCGAACCCCGGAGGAATTTAAGTAAACGACGATATTAAAAAAACAAAAAAAAGAATACTACTATGATTATCATGCCGGTAAAAGAGGGCGAAAACATCGAACGCGCCCTGAAGAAGTTCAAACGTAAATACGAGCGCACGGGCGTCCTGAAGGAACTCCGCCGCCGCCAATATTTCACCAAGCCTTCGATCGCCAAGCGCGAGGCGATGCAGCACGCTGTTTACGTAGAGCACATGTACCGCGACGAGGATTAATCCCCGTTGGTACCCGTATCCATATGCCCCGGCTGAAATAGCCGGGGCTTTTTGTTTTCCTCTTCATTTCCCGACCTTTCTTTTCCACCCCTCTGACCTTGCCGAGCACTTCCACGCTTGCCGGTCTGTATAATCATCTTTTCCAATCTCTCCCTGCCTTTTCCCGGCTCCTCTCTCTTCTTCCCCTGCTTTTTTCCGCTCCTTTCCCTGCCTGTATTTCTGCTGCATTTTGAGTGAAACTAAAAAATATAGTTGAAAAACTATTTAAAATAGTTGTGGGTGAAGTTTTTTTAGTTACCTTTGTTCCCGTAAGCCCTGTCGGCCGATCGGAGCAGGGCGGATAACAGAAACCAAAACCGGTATGATGGAAAAACTGACACGCAGGGAAGAGGAACTGATGCGCTGCTTCTGGGAGCACGGCCCGCTTTTCGTACGCGAGCTCGTGGCGCTCGCCACCGAACCCAAGCCCCATTTCAATACGCTTTCGACCATGGTGCGCGCCCTCGAAGCCAAGGGGTATGTCGCCCACAATACCTTCGGGAGTACCTACCAGTATTATCCGGTGGTGACCGAGGAGGAATTTTCGCGCCGCACGCTGGGCGGGGTCATCCGCAAATATTTCGAGAACTCCTACCTCGGGGCCGTTTCCGCCTTGGTCGAGGAGGAAAAAATCTCGGTCGACGAACTGCGCGAGCTGATCGACCGTATCGAAACCCAAAACCGTCGTTAGCCATGTACACACTGATGCTGTACAGCCTGAAGGTCGGCGCCTGCCTGGCGGTGTTCTACCTTTTCTTCAAATTGCTGCTGAGCCGTGAGACCTTCCACCGCCTGAACCGGATCGTGGTGCTGGCGGCGATGGTGTTGTCGTTCGTGTTGCCGCTGTGTGTCATTACGGTCTATCGCGAACTCCCGGCCATGCCGGAACTCCCGGTGACGGAGGATGCGGGCTACGCCCCGTCCGCGGAGCCGGAATCCCAACCTTTCCCGTGGGATAAGGCGGCGACGGCCGCTTTCCTTGCGGGAGCCGCCGCTGCGTTGTTATGGACGCTCGGGTCGGTATGCGGCGTATTGCACATGATCCGCCGGGGGCACAGGGAGCGATTGCGCGACGGTTCCGTGCTCGTACGCACCGACCAGCCGGTCGTACCGTTCAGCTGGTACCGGTATATCGTGATGTCGGAAAAGGATCTGGCCGAGAACGGCGAGGCGATCGTGCTGCATGAGAAGGCTCACCTGAGGCTGCGCCACTCGTTCGACTTGTTGGTGACCGACCTTGCGGGGTGCCTGCAATGGTTCAATCCTGCGATGTGGCTCCTGCGCCGTGAGTTGCGCGCCATCCATGAATACGAAGCCGACGAGGCGGTGCTGGACAGCGGCGTCGACGCCCGGCAATACCAGTTGTTATTAATAAGGAAAGCTGCCGGCGGGAGGTGGTACTCAGTCGCCAACAGCTTTAATCACAGTAAACTTAAAAACCGTATTACCATGATGTTACGTAAAAGATCGTCGCGGTGGGCAGGGGCCAGGGTGCTTTTCCTGCTGCCGTTGACGGGGCTTGCCCTCGGGGCGTTCGCCCGCACCGCCTATGTTTTTCCCGATGACAAAGGTAAAAAAGAAAATGTTTCGATCCGCATCGAAGGGGCGAATTTTTACTCTTCAGACGGAAAATCCGGCAAGCCGCTTTTCGTGGTCGACGGCCTCGAGGTGGCGTCGATAGATACACTGTCGCCTGACCGGATCGCTTCGGTGACGGTACTCAAGGATGCTTCGGCAGAAGCCCTGTACGGTGAGAAAGGCAGGAACGGCGTAGTGGTCGTTTCGACGAAGGATGCCGCCGCCGGTGCGCGGGATTATTCGGTCGACGCCGAGGACGGCTCTGTCAAGGTCGTGGTGCGCGGTTCCGGGAAGATGTCGGATGTCAGGGTGGTCGGCAGTTCTACGGTGCCCGCAGGTAAGGCCGGGATCGACGCCGGTACGAAAACCCGCGGACGTGTCGTGTCCGTTACCGGCAGCGACGGGAAGAAGACTGTCGTCAGCCAGAGCCGGGTGACCGTCACTGACGACGGGGGCGTGACCGTCATGAAGACGCAACCGGACGCGGTGCAGGTTGACGGACTGTCGCCGGGGCAGGCGACCCAGGCCGCGGAAGCCGGGTTCAAAGCCGCAGAGGAAGGGATGAAGGCTGCCCGTGCCGGACTGGAGGCTGCCCGCGAATATATGTCGGGCGAGGAGTGGAAAAAGGCTCAGGCCGAACTCGACAAGGCACAGAAGGAACTCTCTTCGGCACGCAGGCTGTCTGCCGCGCAACTCGCAGCCGTCCGTGAGCAGGAGGAGGCCGTGCGCAAGTATATGGCCAGCGACGAGTGGAAAGAGGCGCAGAAGCAGATACAGGAGGCGCAGGCGCATTTGGCCGACCCCCGGGTACAGGCTGCCCTGGCGAAAGCTGCCGAGGCCGGGTCGACGGCAGCCGGCGTCGAGATCCGTCGCAAGGTCGCCGAACATATGGAGCAGACAGAGGATGCCGGTACGCTGAAGAGCAGCACGATCGTGATCCGCGGATCGGGCAAGGCGCCGTTTGAAAAGGGAAAGGAACCTCTTCTCGTGATCGACGGCAAGGTGTGTAGGGATCTCAAGAAATTGGAGGGGCTGGATCCCGGCCGGATCGAGAACATGTCCATACTCAAAGATGCCTCGGCGGTCGAGAAATACGGCAGAAAAGCCCGCAACGGTGTCATCGAGATTACGACCAAGAAAAAATAATCAGGCCATAAGTATATATAAAAAGTTCGTGCCCGGGACGGTTCTGCCGCCCGGGTTTTTTCGTCGGCCATGCGATACGGGCGTGAAACTTGCAGAATTAGGAGGGAAAAAGTTATCTTTGCATGTAAAATACAAAACAGAAGCTATGAAATGCCTGCTATTTTTTCTTACGGTCGCAATGTTCGTTTCATGCGGCCGGACATTCGAGCAGCGCACGGCCAAATATGCCGAGGTCGGATCCGTGAACGATAACCGTGCTGCGGTGCTCGATATCAACGAAGGGGTCGGCCGTTGGGGGTATGTCGACGGGACGGGACGGCTGGTCATCGAATGCCGTTATGCCGATGCCCGGAGTTTCGACGACGGACTGGCCGCCGTGCAGGAGCCCGAAGGGCTGTGGGGCTATATAGATACCGCAGGCCGGGCGGTCGTGGCTCCGCAATTTACGGTGGCCGGGGCGTTCGACGACGGCATGGCCTGGGTGCAGGCCGGCGAGCTCTGGGGACGTATCGACAAAACGGGGAAAACCATCATCCCCTGCCTTTATTCCGAGATCGGCGAACCCGACGAACGGGGCTGGATGCGTGTCCTGCGCGACGGTAAATGGGGCATCCTGCGCCAAGACGGCGAGGTGATAGTCCCTTGTGCCTATAACCTGATCGGCGAGCCGAACGCCTACGGGCTGATCCCCGTGACGAGCGACGGCAAACATGGCTTCCTCGGTGCTGACGGGCGTGAGGTGCTGCCTTGTTTCTTCTCTTATATTTCCGATTTCAAGGATGGCTATGCCCGGACGAACTACGGCGGCAGCATGGTGCTGCGCGACGAGCCCTACGGCGGCCAGTGGGGACTTATCGACACGCTGGGGCACGAGACGATCCCGTGCCGCTATTACTACCTCGACACCCCGGGCGAGGGGCTCGCAGCGTTCAGGCTGGAGCAGTTCGGCAATTACGGGTATGTCGATGTCAAGGGGAATGTGGCTATTTCGCCCCGTTTCTCCGTGGCGCGGCCCTTCTCGGGCGGGGTGGCCGTGGTGAGCTACAACAATGTCAATTTCGGGCTCGTCGACCGCAACGGCGGTGAGGTCAGCTCGTTCCGCTATAAACGCATCGGCAGGTTCAACGACGGGCTGGCGCCTTTCAATACCGACCTCTACGGCATGAATTTCCAAGGTATGGAGCCTCGTTGCGGCTATATCGACACCGAGGGGCGTGAAGTGATCCCCGCCAAGTGGGACGATGCCGCCGAGTTCAGCGAGATGCGTGCCGCCGTGATGCGTTTCGGCACCAATTCCGAAGATTTCTACGATGCCCGCTGGGGTTATATCGCCACGAACGGCCAGTTGATCGTGCCGCTCAAGTATCACGAGGCCTATCCGTTCAGCTGCGGGTTGGCGCGCGTCTTCGTCAAGGGGCTCGGGTACGGGTATATCGACCGGCAGGGGAACGAAGTCGTCCCCTGCAAGTACCAGGAGGCCGAAGATTTCCACGATTTCAGGGCAAAGGTCAAACAATATGACCGGGTGCTGACGATCGACGAGACGGGACAGATCGTCGAGCAATGACGCTCCCCGGGCGGGGTATGGCGAAAACGGGGGCCGCGGCCTCCGTTTTTTCATGCCTGCGGCTTTCGCTTGCGGGCCTGTTGCGGCGCGTTGCGCTTACTTGAACCCTACGATCTCAGGGCGGGTGGGGCGGTAGCGGTACTGTTCGACGCGTGTGGCGTTGGACAGGCGGAAATATTCGCTCTCGACCAGCCCGCGTTTGCCGAATGCGATTCCCAGGCGGATCTGCACCGTGTTGAATACGAGCCGCTCGTTGCGGAGCCGTACACCCAGCCCGAACGAGGTGAAAAAATCGTTCTTGAAGATATTGGGCGAATAGCCGATCAGCCCGAAGTCCGCGAATCCGAAAACCGCGATGCGGAACCCGAGGGGCTGGTAGGGGGTGAAGACCACCGTTTCCGTGTTGAGGATCATGCGGTTGGTTCCGGTGACGTACTCTTTGAGCGCCTGCAACCCGTTGTCGTGGGTGAAGCGGATCATTTCGTCGCTGCCTTCGCCCCGGTTCCAGCCTTGCGTGTAGTTGAACGCCAGGAACTGGCGGATGCGGCTGCGCCGGAACAGAAACAGGTTCGAGAACCACTTCAGGTCTACGTCGACGGCACTGTGGCGCCACATGCCGCTTTTGAGGTCGATGTAGCTTCCCAGCGTAAAGCCGCCCATGATGTAGCCCATCCCCCGGAAGCCGCCTGTCTGGTAAGACATGCCGAGGTACATCTCGTCGTTGAACTCTCCCCACGAATAGCCGCTCACCAGCTCGGCTTTGTAACCCGTCGCCAGATACTCGCGGGTACCGAACCCGTAAACCATGTTCGCCGTGTAGAATTTTTCCCGGTAGAGGCCGCCGCCGAAGAGCATGGCGTCGTAATCGTGCAGTGCCGGGTTATAGTCGGCCGTGACGGGCGGGCGGCGGCTGAACCGGGCATAGCTGTAACGGCCCGTCAGGAAGACGCTCGAGTTTATGGAGCGGATGTAGCGCGATTTGCCGCCCCATACGTCGAGGTTGCGGACTTTCACGAGCAGCGAGGTGTCGAGGTCGACCATGTAGCGCTTCGATTTTATGTCGCTGTACGTGAGGCCTATTTCGTAGTCCGTCGGCCGGATGAACTCCTTGCGCAGCCCGAGGTTCAGCTCCGAGTTGTAGAAGTCCCGGCCTGCCGAGAAGTCGGCCGTGTAGAATGTCCCCAGCACGTTGGGTATTTTGTATTCCACGATGTTGCCGCCGTAGGAGAAATCCCTGCGGCTGAAATTGGTCTTGAATTTCAGGGTGTTGCCCGTGCCGAAAATGTTGGCGTCCGAAAGCCCGACCATGGTGCGCCCTTCGCCGTGTATGCCTGCGTCGATGCTGATCGTCCAGCTGTCGCGCGTGCGGATGACCATATTCACACGGGTCGAATCGAGCGAGTCGGGTACGACGATCACCTCGGTATCGGAGATGTAGGGGCGCGAGCGCAGCAGTTGCTTGTTGCGCACGACCAGCTGGGGATCGAACTTGTCGCCCGGCTTGAACAGCAGGTCGCGCCGGATAACCCGTTCGCGGGTCAGCATGTGGGTCTTGTTGCCTGCGCGCTCGAACCAGTTGCCGCACGAGTCGAACGGCATCATGCGCTCGATGGTGATGTCGCCTACGGTTTTCCCGGCGTAAGGTTCCAGCAACCTGCTTTCGTCCAATACGCGCCCGTTCATCGTCGTATCGAGTACGGGTTTGACGAAGAGCATCCTGTAAAGCATGCGCGGAACTGCGCGGCGGTTGGTTTTGGATTGTATGCTGTCGTAGAGGCGCTGGTTGCGCTCCGAGGTCGCCGTGTTCAGGCTGTCGGGGGAGAATCCGCCGGGGGAAACCCTGTCCGGCGCCCGCATGCCGGGATTGACCGTGCGGGCGAAACAGACGCTTTGCGCAGCGAGGAGGGTCAGCACGAGTATGCAAATCCGGCGATACATATCGTCAAAGATAACGTATTTTTTGATGAAAAAGTGCGCCTGAACCTGCTAAAATACAGTTTCTGGCCCGCAGGAGTTACCCTTGGCAAAAAACGGGAGGTTTCGGGTGCCGGTCTGCCCTGCCGTTGAGACTGACAATGCACCTGCTAAGGCAGCTGTCATTGCGGCTGTTTGTGAAGACTGTCGATCCAGCAGCCGTTGCGGCTGACATAGCGGCTGCCTGTCGGCGGGCATGTGCCGGGGCAGACGGCCGGGCCCGAATAAAAAAGACGACTGAGAAAGTCGTCTTTTTTCTGTCATATCCGGATTGCAGGTTTACCTGCGCCCCTCTTTGGCTTCGATGCACTCGGTGGCATGCGGCACTTTCATCAGCCGCTCCTTGGGGATGAGCTTGCCGGTCGTCTTGCAGATGCCGTAGGTCTTATTTTCGATGCGCACGAGGGCCATCTCCAGGTTCCGTATGAATTTCATCTGGTGTGCCGCCAGACGTCCGCTCTCCTCTTTCGAGAGGGTCGCTGCGCCCTCTTCGAGGACTTTGAACGTCGGGGAGGTATCCTCCGTGTCGTTATCGGCCGTGTGGGTGATAGTGGCGCGCAGCAGCTCATAGTCCGCGCGCGCATTCTCAAGCTTTTTCAGGATGAGCTGCTTGAACTCCTCGAGTTCGGCGTCGCTGTATCTGGTTCTTTCGTCTGCCATAGTCGTCTTCTCCTTGTTGGTTTTATGTAAAATTAAACAATTTTTCCGTAAACACCAAATTTTATATCGTTATCTACGATATCGTCCGGACGCACCCTTTATATCGTTCTCAGCAAGACGCATTTGCCGTTTCCCGA
Organism: Alistipes sp. CAG:29; assembly: GCF_000435435.1. Lineage (NCBI taxonomy): Bacteria > Pseudomonadati > Bacteroidota > Bacteroidia > Bacteroidales > Rikenellaceae > Alistipes > Alistipes sp. CAG:29. The sequence continues at coordinate 68,016 of NZ_FR893483.1, forward strand.
AGCGGATTTGCCGCCTTAGCCGCCCGTCAGATACGTGTCACGGCTATCCGGATCGGCTCGTCGTCGACATCCGAATCCACGACCACGCCTCCCTCGGGCCGTGCGGCCGCTTTCACCTCGACGGCGAGCGTCTGCGATGCGATATATCCGGCATATTTGGCGATCGCGCCGGCCACGAGCTCCTTCTGTTCGATCTCGACGCGGATCTTGTCCGTCACCTCGAATCCAGAGTCCTTACGGATATTTTGGATGCGGTTTATCAACTCGCGTGCCACGCCTTCCGCCCGGAGCTCTTCCGTCAGCGTAATGTCCAGCGCTACGGTAAGTTTGCCTTCCGATGCCACCAGCCATCCCGGCATGTCCTCCGAGGTGATCTCGAAATCGGCCGGGGTCACGGTGATTTTTTCATCCCCCAGGTCGAGTACGGTCTGGGCCGCGGCTTCGATTTGGGCGATACGCTCCTGCGAGAACTCCGCCGTCATGGCGGCGATCTGCTTCATGTATTTGCCGTAGCGCGGGCCCAGCGTCTTGAAGTTGGGCTTGATGCGCTTGGTGATGATGCCCGTGGTGTCTTCGATCAGTTCGACCTCTTTGACGTTCACCTCGTTCATGATGAGGTTCTTCACGGCCGAGATATGCTGTGCCATGGCCGGGTCGAGCACCGGGATGAGGATCTTGGTGAGCGGCTGGCGCACCTTGATCGACACCTTGCGGCGCAGGGCGAGCACCATCGACGATACGCGCTGTGCCAGGGACATCATCTCTTCCAGGTCGGTGTCGATCAGCTTTTCGTCGGCCTTCGGAAAAGTCGAGAGGTGTACCGACTCGTCCGCGTGGCGGCCGCTGACGGCATTCAGGTCGCGGAAGATGCGGTCGGAGATGAAGGGTGCGAATGGTGCCGCGAGCATCGAAACGGTCTCCAGGCAGGTGTAGAGCGTCTGGTAGGCCGCCAGTTTGTCGTCGTTCATACCACCGCCCCAGAAACGCTTGCGGTTCAGGCGCACGTACCAGTTCGAGAGGTTTTCTCCCACGAACTCCTGGATGGCGCGTGCCGCCGGGGTCGGGTCGTAATCCTCGAGCGAGCGGGTTACTTCCTTGACGAGCGTATTGAGCAACGAAATGATCCAGCGGTCGATCTCCGGGCGTTTTTCGACGGGAACTTCCGGCTCCTTGCCCGTAAATCCGTCCACATTGGCGTAGAGTGCGAAGAACGAGTAGGTGTTATAGAGCGTCCCGAAGAACTTGCGGCGTACTTCGTCCACGCCGTCCCGGTCGAATTTGAGGTTGTCCCACGGCTGCGAGTTGGAGATCATGTACCAGCGCGTGGCGTCGGCCCCGTAGGTTGCGAGAACCTCGAACGGGTCGACGCCGTTGCCCAGGCGCTTCGACATCTTGTTGCCGTTTTTGTCCAGCACCAGCCCGTTCGAAATGATGTTTTTGAAGGCTACCGAGTCGAAGAGCATCGAGGCGATGGCATGCAGCGTGAAGAACCAGCCGCGCGTCTGGTCGACGCCCTCGGCGATGAAATCGGCCGGGTAGACCGACTTGAAATAGTCGCCGCCGTTCTCGAACGGATAGTGCAGTTGTGCGTACGGCATGGCACCCGAGTCGAACCATACGTCGATCAGGTCGCTTTCGCGCTTCATCGGCTCGCCTTTCGACGACACGAGTACGATATTGTCCACATAGGGACGGTGCAGGTCGATATTGCGGGTCGAGTAGTTCTCCTTGGACATGTCGCCGACCTTGAAATTCTTGTAGGGGTTCCCCTTCATGAAGCCCGCGGCGATCGACTTTTCGATCTCGCCCATCAGCTCCCCGATCGAACCGATGCACTTCAGCTCCGAGTAATCCTCCGTAGCCCATACCGGCAGCGGAGTGCCCCAGAAGCGCGAGCGCGAAAGGTTCCAGTCCACCAGCCCTTCGAGCCATTTGCCGAAACGGCCTGTCCCGGTCGATTCGGGTTTCCATCGGATCGTCTTGTTCAGCTCGATCATCCGCTCGCGCAGCGCCGTGGTGCGGATGAACCACGAATCGAGCGGGTAGTAGAGCACCGGCTTGTCCGTACGCCAGCAGTGGGGGTAGGAGTGGGTATGCTTTTCGATCTTGAACGCCTTGTTCTGGGCTTTCAGCATCACGGCCAGGTCGATGTCGAGCGTCGTCTCGGCGTCGCAGGCGATCTCCGGGTCGTAGGCGTTCTTGACGTAGCGGCCTGCATACTCCTTGTATTTTTCGACGTCGATGTTGTTTTTTACGAATTCCGGGTCGAGGTCTTCGAGTACGAAGAACTTGCCCTGCTTGTCGACCATCGGCTGGTTTTTGCCGGCTTTGTCGACCATGAACAGCGGGGCGATGCCTGCGGCCTTGGCCACACGGTCGTCGTCGGCGCCGAACGTCGGTGCGATGTGCACGATGCCCGTACCGTCCGACGTAGTCACATAGTCGCCTACGATCACACGGAATGCGTCGCCCGTCGGCTTTACCCAGGGGATCAGCTGCTCGTAACGGATCCCCTCCAGTTCGGGCCCCATCCAGCTTTCGCCCGTGATTTGGTAGGTTCCCTCCATCTTCTTGGAGAAGTACGATGCGACGAGGTCTTTAGCGAGGATGACCGTCTGGGGTTCGTCGGTATAGGGGTTGCGGCATTTGACCTTCACGTATTCGATCGCGGGGCCTACGGCCAGCGCGGTGTTCGAAGGCAAGGTCCACGGCGTGGTCGTCCACGCCAGGAAATAGAGCGGCCCTTCGGCGTCGCCGAAGAGCTTTTCGCTTTTCGCGTCGCGGATGATCCTGAACTGCGCCGTGCACGTCGTGTCCTTCACGTCGCGGTAGCAGCCCGGCTGGTTCAGCTCGTGCGTCGAAAGCCCCGTGCCCGCAGCCGGCGAGTAGGGCTGGATCGTATAGCCCTTATAGAGCAGCCCCTTGTCGAAAAGCTGTTTGAGCAGCCACCACAGGGTCTCGATGTATTTGTTGTCGTAGGTGATGTACGGATCGTCCATGTTGACCCAGTACCCCATCTTGCGGGTCAGGTCTTCCCACGCCCCCGTGAATTCCATGACGGCCTCGCGGCAGGTGCGGTTGTACTCCTCGATCGAAATCTTCCTGCCGATGTCTTCCTTGGTGATGCCGAGCTTCTTTTCGACGCCCAGCTCCACGGGAAGCCCGTGCGTGTCCCAGCCCGCCTTGCGGTGCACGAGATACCCTTGCTGTGTCTTGTAGCGGCAAAAGACGTCCTTGATCGTGCGGGCCATGACATGGTGGATGCCGGGCATCCCGTTGGCCGACGGGGGGCCTTCGTAGAATACGAACGCGGGGTGCCCCTCGCGCGTGGTGATGCTCTTGTGGAATGTGTCGCGGGCGTCCCATTCGCCGAGCACGTCGGCGGCTATCTGGGCCAGGTCGAGGCCTTTATACTCATTGAATTTCATGGTATATGTGTTTTTTATTTCGTTCGGGGTCGTACGCCGGCATGGCCGGAAGTGCCGGAAAGATTCCTCTTTTTCCGACAACTTGCAAAGATATAAAAAAGATTTGAAAAGCGTGCAAAATTGCACCTATTCCGTCCGTGGCGGCATCTGCCCGGAGCGGGCTATTTTCCGGCCGGGATTTCGACCCAGAAGCACGACCCCGCGCCGACGGCGGAATCGACGCCGATACGGCCGCCGAGCTGTTCGGCGATGTTCTTGCAGATCGGCAGCCCGAGCCCGGTGCCCTGCGTGAAGGTGTCGACCTTGTAGAACCGGTCGAAAATCTTGGCGCGTTCCTCCTCGGGGATGCCGATGCCCGTATCGCGGACGTAGAACCGTACCCATCCGGGGCGTTGCGAGAACCCGATCGTTATCGAACCTTTTGTCGTGAATTTCACGGCATTGCGTACGAAATTGCCGAGTATCTGGTGCAGTCCCTGCTTGTAATCCTCGAGCTGGAGCCGGGGCAGGCTGTCTTCCAGCCGCAGGACGACCCCTTCGGCGACTTGCAGGCGGAATGTCTCGGCCACCTCGCGGCATAAATCGCGGGCGTCGAATTTCGTACGGACGATCTCTATGCGTCCCGATTCGATCCGGGCCAGGTCGAGTACGTCGGAGATGATTTGCAACAACAGGGTGTTATTTACCAGGATCAGGTCGGCGAATTCTTTGCGCTGGTCGGGATCGGCCTCCGTAGCCATCAGTTCCGAAAAGCCTACGATCGCGTTGAGCGGCGTGCGAATTTCGTGGCTCATGTTGGCCAGGAAGGCCGATTTGAGCTTGTTGGACTCTTCGGCGCGCTCCTTGGCGGCGATCAGCTCCTGTTCGGTCTGCTTGAGTGCCGTGATGTCGTAATTGATCCCCAGCATGTCGATGACCTGTTCGCCGGGGCGGTAGTCCCGGCAGATGAGGTGGGTTTTGATCCATGTTTTCCGTCCGTCGTCGTGCTGCACGCGGCAGATGGCCGTTGCCGACTGCACTTCACCCGCGGAGAAGCGGGTCAGCAGGTCGAGCAGGGGCTTGCGGTCTTCGGGGTGGATGTGGCGGTATTTGCCGATCACGTCGACGATCTGCGCCGAGTCGGCCTCCCCGTAGTTGCGCAGCCATACGTTTTGCGCATAGCCCTCTTTGTTGTAGAGGTTGTAGTTGGCATATCCTACCTGGGCATATTCGGAGATGATGCGGAACAGGGCTTCGAACTCCGAAACCCGGTTCTGGATCTTCCGCAACTCGGTGTTGTCGATATTGATGAGCAGGTAGTGGGTGAGTTCGCCCCGGTCGTCGTACAGGCAGCGTATGCGCCCCGTCCAGTCGAAATGCCCCGGGCGCGTGCTTTCGTAGTAGCCGCCGAGTTTTCCGAATTCGTAACGGGCGGTGAAATCCGCACTTTCGCCGTGCTAGATGCGGATTTTCGTCTCCTCCGGGAAATTAGGGTTGTCGAACAGGTTGAGCCCGCGTATTTTGCCCGGATCTTTCACCCCGAACATCTCCAGGTCGCAGGTGTTGATGTCGATGAGCCGTCCCCGGTCGTTGTAGATCTCGATGCCGACGGGGGCGTTCTGGATGATGTTGCGCAGCAGTTTTTCCTGCTCGTCCAGTGCCTTGTGTGCCGTTATGGCGTCGGTGATGTCGAGGATCAGGATCACAATCTCGCTTCCGTCGTTGGGCGTATTGTACAGGAAACTGCGGCAATGGCGCCTGGTTTTTTTTGCGAACCATTCGTCGGTCTTGTAATTGCCGAGGCGGATGTGCGCGAGTTTGTCGATATGGGCATCGACGGGGTGCCCGGTCTCGCGTGCCGTCTTGCCTATATATGCGTCCGGTTCTATCCCCACGATTTGCTGCGCCGCGCGGTTGACCGAGAGAAAAAGGTAGTCGATGGCGCGTCCGTCGCTGTCGTAAAGCAGCCGGATGCGGAAATATCCGATCGGCAGGTGGTCGAGCAGCACGTCCATATGCTTGTTTTCCTTTACGACCGTGTGGTAGTTGTTTTCGAGCGTCAGGATTTCTGCTTCGCGCCGGTCGTGCACGGGGACGCGCTGCATGTAGCCGAAAAGGTGCGTACCCGTTGCGGGGTCGGTCTGCCGTCCGACGAGCTGGGCGTGGAGCCAGACTTCGCCCTCGGGAAGTTCGATCGGGAACGTCCTGTCGAATTTGCTGTCGACCTTGAGCGCCATGAATTCGTTGTGGATCGGCATCCGGTAGTCTTCGCGAACCAGGTGTGTCAGTTGCCCGATCCGGACTTTGTCGCCGTCGAGCCCCAGCAGCTTGGCAATATATTCGGAGACATGCAGTTCGCCGGCCTGGAAATCCGCTTTCCACCAACCCATGTGGGCGGCGTCCAGCATGAGCATCAGGGATTGGAAATTAGGGGTGTCGGGTGTGAACATGGTGCAATGGGATGTCTGGGGATATTTAGAGCGGGCGGATGATACGTGCAGGGTTGCCTGCTGCGACCGAATCCGCGGGGATATCTCGTGTGACGACCGACCCGGCCCCGACGACCGCCCTGTCGCCGATCGTGACGCCCGGGCATACGATCACTCCGCCGCCCAGCCAGCAGTGGTCGCCGATGACGATGGGCTTGCCTGCTTCGAGGGCCGTCCCGCGTGTCGCGGCGTCGAACGGATGGTGCGCCGTGAGCAGCTGCACTTTGGGGCCTATGAGCGTCCCGCAGCCGATGCGTATCGGTGCCAGGTCGAGGAAAACGCAGTCGAAATTGACGAAGGAACCTTCGCCCATGTGGATGTTGTAGCCGTAGTCGCAGTGGAAAGGTTCGCGGATGAACCCGCGGACGTTGGGGCACAATTCCCCGAGTGTGGTGCGGTAGTCGTCGCCGTGGCCGCAGCATTCGACGTTGAGGCGATGCATCAGGCGCGTGGCACGGTCGCGGTCGGCCGTCAGCTCCGCGTCATGCGGGTCGAACCATTCGCCCGCCAGCATCTTCTCCTTCTCGCCTCTCATCGGTACATGCCGGCATTTTTAGTCGAACGACTGCAATTCGATCAGCTTGGCGTAGATGCCGCCCTTGGCGAGCAGTTCGGTGTGGGTGCCCTGCTCGGCCACGCGGCCGTGGTCGACGACGATGATCTTGTCGGCGTTGTGAATCGTCGACAGGCGGTGGGCGATAACCACCGATGTGCGGCCGACGAGCAGCTTGTTGAGGGCATCCTGCACGAGTTTTTCGCTCTCCGTGTCGAGGGCCGAGGTGGCCTCGTCGAGGATCAGTATCTCGGGGTTTTTCAGCACGGCGCGTGCGATCGAAAGCCGCTGGCGCTGGCCTCCCGAGAGTTTGACGCCCCGGTCGCCGATGTTGGTCTGGTAGCCTTCGGGTGCTTCCTGTATGAAGCAGTCGGCATTGGCGATCCGGGCCGCCTCGACGATCTCGTCGTGCGTGGCCCCGGCCTTGCCCATGGCGATGTTGCCTTCGATGGTGTCGTTGAAAAGCACGGTGTCCTGTGCCACGAC
>NZ_FR893483.1:74973-76432 GCF_000435435.1 Alistipes sp. CAG:29
CGACGCTCATGTGGGCGCGCAGGCTGTCCTGCGTGTAGTCGCGCACCGAGACCCCGTCGATCAGGATGTCGCCCGCCTTCACGTCGTAGAAACGCGGTATGAGTTCGCTGAGGGTCGACTTGCCTCCGCCCGAAGGGCCTACCAGGGCCACGGTCTCGCCGCGCTTGATCTCGAACGAGATGCCTTCGATCACCTCGCGGCTGCCGTCGTACGAGAAGTGGATGTCCCGGAATTCGATCTTGTCTTTCAGCCCGTCGAGTTCGATCGCCCCGGGCTTGTCCTGGATTTCGCTCTGGGCGTCGATGATCGAGAAGATGCGTTCGCCGGCGGCGATACCCTGGTTGATGTTGGAGAACTGGTCGATGAACGTGCGCACCGGGCGCGTTATCTGCGAGAACATGGCGATGAAGGCGATGAAGCCTTCGGGGCTGAGCGCGTCCTTGAATACGAGCGAACCTCCGAATACCAGGATGACGCCTACGGCCGAGATGCCCAGGAATTCGCTCATCGGCGAAGCCAGCTGCTGGCGGCGGGCCATCGAAAGGGTCAGCCGCGCCAGGTCTTCGCTCAGGTCGTAGAATTTCTGCTTGACGTATCCCGTGGCATTGTAGCTCTTGATGACCTTGATGCCCGACAGCGATTCGTCGAGCGTCGAGACCAGTTCGCCCATGCGCTGCTGGCTTGTCCGCGCGGGATGGCGCAGGCGCTTGACGATGCTGCCGATGATCAGTGCCACGACGGGCAGGAAAAGCACCGAGAAGAGTGCCAGCTCCCACGAGATGGCGACCATCATGACCGTATAACCGATGATGAGGAACGGCTCGCGGAAAGCTACCTGCAATGTGTTGGTGATGCAGAACTGCACCACGCCGACGTCCGAAGTGATCTTCGAGATGATGTCGCCCTTGCGCTGGTCGCTGAAATAGCCCACGTTCATGTCCACGACTTTGGAGAACATCTCGTTGCGCATGCGCTGCAGGGTGCGGGTGCGCATGTTCTCGACCGTCCAGGCCCCCATGTAGCGGAACAGGTTGCTCAGCAGGCTCACGAAAATGGTGACGATGGCCAGCAGCAGCAGGACGTTTTCGGGGTTGTATTCGGTGAACAGGTGCGAATAGGTGAAGTTGAACAGTGCCGTCAGGTATTCCTGGTTGAACGCCAGCGGGGGGAGCTTCTCCACGTATACGAACGTGTAATCCGCATCGAACATCGTCTTGAGGATCGGCATGATCAGCAGGAACGTGAGCGAATTGAACAGCGCGTAGAAAAGTGAGTAGAAGAAATAGGGGATGGCGTATTTGCGGATGGGTCGGGCGAAACCCAGGAGCCTCATGTATATTTTAAACATTACGGGCGGATTATTTGCAGGTTATGTGATAATCGGGACAAAGATAGAAATAATAATGTGAAATTCTGAACTCCCGGCTTAAAAGTGCGAAGTTCCGGGGAATTTAGAACC